>JBEIPT010000209.1:0-6709 GCA_040376895.1 Lysobacteraceae bacterium
CATTGCCGCGAAAGCGGCAACCCACTCGGTTGCCGCGATGCTTGGGGCTTGTCGCGACGAATGGATTCCTGCTTTCGCAGGAATGACGGGTGGTGGGGGTTTGCGCGCGATCGAAAACCCAAATCACCGTCATTGCCGCGAAAGCGGCAACCCACTCGGTTGCCGCGATGCTTGGGGCTTGTCGCGACGAATGGATTCCTGCTTTCGCAGGAATGACGGGTGGTACGCAGTGCTCAGGGACCTCCAAGGTTCCGTCATTGCCGCGAAAGCGGCAATCCACTCGGTTACCGCGATGCTTGGGGTCCTGTCGCGACGAATGGATTCCTGCTTTCGCAGGAATGACAGGTGGTTGGCGCTGCGCAAGCCGACTGCGCGTGTGCATCGAACGGCCCTTGGCGCATAATGGAGCCTTGGAACCCCAAGGAGCCACTCATGCATATCGACACCGTAGGCCAAGGACAGGACCTCGTCCTGCTGCATGGCTGGGCGATGCATGGCGGGATTTTTGCACCGATTCTGCCGCGGCTGCGCCAGCATTACCGCGTACATGTGGTCGACATGCCCGGGCACGGCTTCAGTCGTGAGCACGAAACCCGCTTCGAAATGCGGGATGTGGTGCAGCGCCTCCATCAGCGATTTCCGCGTGCGGCCTATGTGGGGTGGTCACTGGGCGGTCTGGTGGCGATGCAGATGGCCAGTTCGCATCCCGAAGCCGTGACAGCCTTGGGCGTGATCGCCGCATCCCCCAGTTTTGTGCGACGCGCCGGTGATCCTCATGGGGTCGACGTGTCGCTGTTCGAGCAGTTCCGCGACGATCTGGCCCAGAACTACCGCCGCACGATCGAACGTTTTCTCGCGCTCGAAGCGCTCGACGACGAGCATGCCCAAAGTTGCCTGCGCACGCTGAAGGCTCAGGTATTCGAACGCGGCGAGCCCAATGCTCATGCACTCGAGGACGGGCTCAATATTCTGGCGCACACGAACCTCACTGACCGTCTGTCGCATATCAGTTGTCCGAGTTACTGGATTGCCGGAGCGCGTGATCGGTTGGTATCGCATGAAGCCATGGCACGTGCGGCGCAGACATGTCGTGGTCGATTCTTGCGATTGGATCACGCTGGACATGCGCCGTTCATCAGTCAACCGGCCGAGGTTGATCGCGCAATCGAAACCCTCATGCGCGAGGCGGACGGCGCGTGAGTCTCGATCCACGGCGGGTTGCCGCCAGTTTTGCCGGTGCCGCAGCGGGTTATGAACAGGCTGCGCGGCTGCAGCACGTCGTCGAGCAGGAGCTGCTCGCGCGTGCCGAAGAATTGCCATTGGCGCCAAAAGTGGTGCTTGATCTCGGTGCGGGCACCGGGCGCGCCAGCGCCGCGCTCAAACAGCGGTTTCCGAAAGCCGAGGTGATTGCGCTGGACCTTGCACTGCCGATGTTGCGAGTCGCGCGTCAGCACCAGAGTTGGTGGCGGCCGTTTCGTCGCGTCAATGCCGACGTTCGGGCGTTGCCGATTGCCGATGCATCCTGTGATTTCCTGTTTTCGAACCTGTGTCTGCAGTGGATCGATCCGTTGGGGCCGGTGTTCGCCGAGTTCCGGCGCGTGCTGAAGCCGGGCGGCTGGCTGCTGTTCTCCACGTTCGGACCGGACAGCCTGCGTGAGTTGCGTGAAGCCTGGGCTAGTGTGGATGAAACACCGCACGTGAACGTGTTCCTCGACATGCATGATGTCGGTGACGCGCTTCTGGCTCAGGGCTTCAAGGACCCCATGCTGGATGTCGAGCGCTACAAGCTGGGTTACGACAGCGCCCTGGCGCTGATGAAGGAGCTGAAGGCCATCGGCGCGCATAATGTCGACGATGGGCGCCGCCGCGGTTTGACCAGCCGCAGTGCTCTGAACCGTGTCATCGCAGCCTATGAGGCCCATCGCATCGATCCGACGCAGGTCGGTGCGACCTATGAAATCGTGTTTGCCCAGGCGCAGGCGCCTGCCGACGGTGCTCCGCGGCGCGAACAGGGACAGGACATCGCTTCAGTGCCGTTGTCCCGGATGCGCGAATTGATCCGCAAGCCGCGAGGGAGCAGCTGACAAGGGCAGGCACCAAAGATGGCGGGCCTGCATCATTCCGGGAATCGTCACTCCGATTCGACCCCATGCACCCAGTTCTTGCCGACTGATCACATTCGATACAAGGCCCGCCAGCGCCTGATTGTGCAAACATGTCGTTAAGTTCGTGTTCGAGTGGCAGCTCGCTAGCTCAATGCTCGGATGCAGAGATCCAGATCAGGCTGACCATCCGCCCGCTGACTCGATCGCGCCGGTGCGAAAAAAACCGATCGTGATCGGTGAAACTGCACAGACCACTCGGCACCACTGTGTCGACACCCATGGCTTGCAGGCGGAGCAACGCCAAGCGGGGACGATCACAAAGCCATTTCCCTGGAACCGGACCACTTCTGCCGACTTGCGGTCGGAAGCACCGTTCGAACCCCAACGATGCTTCGGTGGAATGGCCAGAAACCATGGCTTCGCGGACTTCATCACCGACCTCGAAGGCATTCGGCCCGATCGCCGGACCGATCCAGGCGCGGAGCTCATGAGCTCTTGATGTCATCCCGGCGAGTGTTGCTTCAATGACCCCGGCTGCCAGTCCGCGCCAGCCGGCATGGATCGCCGCGATTTCGGTGCCGCTGCGATTTGCGAGAAGAATTGGCAGGCAGTCGGCTGTCTGCACTGCCAGCACCACCCCAGGGCATCGGGTCACTGCAGCGTCGGCTTCGATCGGAGCCGACACCGAATCGGTCACCTGATGTACCCCGATGCCGTGGACCTGGTTCAACCAGACCGGCTCGCTGGGCAAGTTGAGCATGGCGCGCAACAAAGCCCGGTTGTGGGCGACGGCGCCAGGATCGTCACCAACATGGGCGCCGATGTTTCCCTGTGCATAGGGGCCGTTCGAGCGACCGGGTAGGGCACGCGTGCTGACGCCGGCACGAATGCCCGCGGTCGTTGGCCAGTCGGCCTCGATCCAGCCGATCCGTTCCATCAGCCGGCGCGGATCGCCGCGAGCAAGGCCTGGAAATCAGCTGGCAAGGGCGCTTCCACACTGATCAGCTTGTGGGTCTTGGGGTGCTCGAATTCCAGTTTCGCCGCGTGCAGCGCCTGTCGCTTGAACCCGCGAAGGGTTTGAATCAGTTCGGGGCTGGCGCCTTTCGGCAGTTTCAGGCCCAGGCCGTACAAAGGATCTCCGACAATGCCATGGCGGATATGCGCCAGATGGACGCGGATCTGGTGCGTCCGCCCGGTTTCCAGCTGGCACTCGAGCAGCGTGAAATTTTTCAGGCGCTCGGCGACCCGATAGTGCGTGATCGCTTCCTTGCCGTCCTCGCGGACTGCCTGACGCAGGCGGTCATAGGGGTTGCGGTCGATGGGCTTGTCGATCCGCCCGCCGGCGATCATTTCGCCATAAACCAGCGCCTGGTAACGCCTGCTGATCTCGCGCTCGGCCAGCTGGGACACCAGGCTGGTGTGCGCCGGCAGGTTCTTGGCGATGACCAGGCAGCCCGAGGTTTCCTTGTCCAGGCGGTGCACGATACCCGCGCGCGGCAGTTCGCGCAGTTTGGGATCGTGGTGGAGCAGGGCGTTCATCAACGTGCCGCCGGGATTGCCGGCACCCGGGTGAACGACCAGACCGGCCGGCTTGTTGATGACCAGGACATGGTTGTCCTCGAACACCACGTCCAGCGCGATCGATTCGGCGAGGGCGTCGGTTTGGGCCTCCGGCTCGGGGATCAGGGTAATCCGCTGGCCGGTGGTCACGGCCTGCTTGGGCTTGGCTTCGACGCCATCGATCGTGGCGCGCCCGGATTTGATCCAGGCGGTCAGGCGGCTGCGCGAATAGTCCGGGAACAGTTCAGCCATGGCCTGATCCAGGCGCAGACCGTGTTCGGAGTCGGAGACAATCCGGGTTTGAGGTTCGATTTCAGTGGGGGGCGTGGCAGAAGACATGGGCGATCAAGCCATTCCGGGCCGCCCGGAGGCGGATTCAGAACCGGCTTAACAATTCCTCGGTTATGATTGCAGGCTGATTCTATTGGCCCAGAGGGCTTCCATGTTGGTTTCGACCCGAAAAGTGCTGATGTTCGTGCTCGTTGTGCTCCTTGCCGCCTGCAATCGCGACCGCGTGCGCGCAGACGATGCCGAAACCCTGCCGGTGGACCAGCTCTACCGGGTGTCCAAGGACATGCTCGACAGCGGCCAGTATCGCCGCGCCTCGCGTTTCTACGAGCGACTGGTGTCCCGGTTCCCGTACGGCAAGTATCACGAGCAGGCCCAGCTCGAACTGGCCTATTCCCAGCACAAGGAACGCCGTGCGGAAGACGCGCTGTCGACCGTGAATCGGTTCATCAAGCTGTACCCGACCCACCCGCGCATCGACTACGCGTTCTACCTGCGTGGTTTGATCAACTTCGAGCGTGAAGCCGGATTCCTCGATCGTTTCATCGAGAAGGACTTCACACGTCGCGATCTGGCCAACATTCGCCAGTCGTTCCAGGACTTCAAGGAACTCGTCGAGAAGTACCCGCAGAGCGGCTACGCAAACGACGCCCGGACGCGCATGGTGTACCTGCGCAACGGCCTGGCCCAGGGCGAAATCAACATCGCGTCCTACTACTACCGCCGTGGCGCGTACGTGGCCGCTGCCAATCGCGCCAAGTACGTGCTCGAACAGTTCCAGGACGCGCCGCAAGCCGGTGATGCGCTGGCGCTGATGGCACTCAGCTACGAGCGGCTTGGCCAGGCCAAGGCCTCGGGCGATGCCCGCAAGGTGCTGGAACTCAACTATCCGCAGCATCCGTACTTCAGTGGCGACTTCCCGAAGGGTCGCGCCACCTGGAAACAGCTGAACCCGTTCAGATCGGAAGCGTGACCGTTTGAAGGTCGTGGTCTCTTGGGCTGGGCTACGCTACGTCAGCCCTGTCTGCGCTTCAGGCAACAAAAAAACCCGGCATTCGCCGGGTTTTTTTGTTGCTGCGAACGCCTTCGTTTACTGCGATATGCGACGGTACGCAGTCCACATCAGCAGGGCGAACAGCGCCAGCATGGCCCAACCGGCATTCAGCGGAATGGAGGTTTGACCATTGCCTGTCACGGCAGACGTCCAGGTTCCCGTGCCGTCGGACGAGTTGGCGAACGGATTCAACGCCACCCCCGCGCAATCGGTGCCGCCAAGCGCTCCGAATCCGCCCTGATCCGTCTGGCCCTTGCTTGGGTCATACAGTTCGATGTTGTGCTGGTTCTGCATGCCCGTGGTGTTGGACTGGCGCAGAAAGATTTCGTGCCCGGTGATCAGGCCGGCGGCGTCGGTGAAGACGCGGAACGAACACAGATTCGTGTCGGCGAGCGTACGCGTAGCCTGCCCATCCGTGAACGACATCGCAGTGATATCTCCGCGGATGTCGGCGCCGGCAAGATTCGCGGCCAGAGGCTGCGCAACCGTGAATGACCCGGTGATGTTGTTCGTGGTCGTGTAAGGCGCGACCACGGTGTCGAACGTCGGGCCGGCATAGTTGTAGGTGGTTTGGGCAAACAGTTGCGGAGTGAACAACAACGCGGCGAGCGACAGCAGTGAACGGATCATCTGGATTTCCCGAGTGGAGTGACCCTGCATTCTAACAGTCGGTCGCGGACAGTGTCGCTTTTCTGGACTGGATCAAGATTTGCCGGCTGGCGGCGCAGCTGGCGGCTGAGGCTGTTGTTCGATGCGCTGAAGTTCGGCATCCAGACAAGCCCAATCCGGCGCACTCGACGCCCAGATATTCATGCTCGGTTTGACCGACGATGGTTCATCCAGATTGCCGACCCGCACGACGCGGAACTGCGGTCTGGAATTGGCGCGCGCGAACAGGTGTGTGCCGCAGGTGCCGCAGAATTGCCGGATGATTTCGTTGCCGCTGGCGGCGACTTTGATGTGTTCGGACGTGACACCGGATACCGAGAGGCTGTCGGTGTTGATCAGCATGTTGACGGTGCCGTTCGCGGCCAGATGCTGGCAATCGCGGCACCAGCAAATTCTGACCATCAGGGGATCAGTGGCCACGGTGAACGTGACAGCACCACACAGACATCGGCCGGATCGTTCCATCGTGCTCGCTCCTGAATGTTGGAGCGGGTGACGCTAGCAGAATGTCGAAAAACGGCAATGCCGTCGCGATCAGAATGGCACGTCTTCGTTGCCAGACACCTTTCGAAGTCTCTCAGCCCATTCGGCCTTTGAAAGCTCGCGTTTCATCCGCGCAAATCCTCTTGCCATAGAGAAACCTTGTCATTTCGATCGCGCAGCACCCAACAATCTCTTGCTTGCGATGGCGCCTGAGGCGAGAACGGGATTGCCACGTCGCTTCGCTCCTCGCAAAGACAGCATACGAGGGAGCCGGGTTGTGTGGCAGACACAAAACACCCTGTCATTGCGAGCCCGAAGGGCGCGGCAATCTTGTGCTTGCGAACAGGTCTGAGGCGAGAGCGGGATTGCCACGCCGCTTCGCTCCTCGCAAGGACAGCATACGAGGGAGCCGGGTTGTGTGGCCGACACAAAACGCGCTGTCATTGCGAGCATTTCGTATGCCCGGAAAACGGCATACTTCGTTCGGGCATTGACGAATTTTCTTCGCGGCTGAAGCCGCTCCCACAGTAGGGGGCATGAGGCGAGCAGC
>JBEIPT010000067.1:0-12182 GCA_040376895.1 Lysobacteraceae bacterium
ACCTCGGGCACGCTCGACGGCGCGGAGGTCAGCAGGCACTGCGCGCTCGCCGTCTTCGGAAACGCAATGACGTCGCGGATCGAGTCGGTTCCCGCCATCAGCGCGGCGATGCGGTCGATGCCGAACGCGATGCCGCCGTGCGGTGGCGCGCCGTATTTCAGCGCATCCAGCAAGAAGCCGAACTTGAGTTCGGCCTCTTCCGGCGAAATGCCGAGCAGGTCGAATACGGCGCTCTGCATGTCCGGGCGATGGATACGGATGGAGCCGCCGCCGATCTCGTTGCCGTTGAGCACGCAGTCGTAACCGCGGCTGACCGACGTGAGCGCGTTCGCCTTGAGATCGGCGATGTCGTCGATCTTCGGCGCCGTGAACGGGTGGTGCAGCGCGACGTAGCGCTTGGCTTCGTCGTCATACTCGAACATCGGGAAGTCCGTGACCCACAGCGGGGCCCAGCGGTTCGCGACCAGGCCCATGTCCTTCGCGACCTTCAGGCGCAGCGCACCCATGAAGTCGGACACCGTCTTGTACGGGCCGGCACCGAAGAACAGCACGTCACCCTGTTGGGCGCCGACCGCCTTGAAGATGCCTTCGATGGCCTGGTCGTCGAGGAACTTGACGATCGGCGACGTCAGGCCTTCGCGGCCCTTGGCCAGATCGTCGATGCGGATCCAGGCCAAACCCTTCGCGCCGTACTTGGCCACATAGAGACCGAGGTCGTCGAGCTGTTTGCGCGTCAGGTCGGAACCACCCGGCACACGCAGGCACGCGACGCGGCCACTCGGGTCCTTCGCGGGGCCGGAGAACACCTTGAATTCGACGTGCGCCACGGCTTCGGCAACATCAACGAGCTCGAGGTCAATTCGCAGATCGGGCTTGTCGGAACCATACCGACGCATGGCTTCGGCATAGGTCAGCCGCGGGAACGGGTTCGCCAGTTCGACGTCGACTACCGTACGGAACAGGTGACGGATCATCTCCTCGACCGTGTTCTGGACATCGTGCTCTTCGACGAACGCGAACTCCATATCGAGCTGCGTGAACTCCGGCTGGCGGTCGGCGCGCAGGTCTTCGTCACGGAAGCAGCGCGCAATCTGGTAATAACGATCCATGCCAGCCATCATCAGCAGTTGCTTGAACAGCTGCGGTGACTGCGGCAGCGCGTAGAACTCGCCCGGATGCACACGGCTCGGCACCAGGTAGTCGCGAGCGCCTTCCGGCGTGGCCTTGGTGAGGATCGGCGTTTCGATGTCCTGGAACGCACGGGCGTCGAGGAAGCGGCGGATCTCCTGCGTCAGCTTCGTGCGCACACGCAGGGCTTTCTGCATGAATGGCCGGCGGATATCGAGGTAACGGTACTTGAGGCGCACGTCTTCGCCGGGGGTGTCGTCCATCATGAACGGCAGCGGCGCGGCGGCATTGAGAACCTCGACGATTTCGGCGAGCACTTCGATCTTGCCGGTACGCAGACGTTCGTTGATCTGTGATGCCGGCCGGGCGCGAACCTTGCCGGTGATCCGCAGGCAGTATTCGTAGCGGACGCCTTCGGCGACCTTGAAGCCGGCCTCGTTGTCCGGCTCGATGACGGTCTGCACGAGACCCTCGTGGTCGCGCAGGTCGATGAAGATCACGCCGCCGTGATCGCGACGGGTATTTGCCCAGCCGCACAACGTGACGGTTTGCCCCACCAGGGATTCATCGACAAGACCACAAAAATGACTGCGCATCGGACACTCCACTTGCGAAACGGGACCGGACCGGGGCTGCTTGGAGCCTCCGGAGCGGAAAAATCGCCCGGCATGCTAAAACGGCGGCCCTAGACCGCGCAAATCACGGATTTGGCCCATGGCGACCGACCCCCAACAGTCCGAGCGGGAATTGGCCGAGTGGAAGGCTCTCACGAGCCGCTATCCGTTGGCCCATCCGGCCGCTCTGGCCATGCCGTTGTTGAGCGCATTGGCGGCCAATGGAACCCTGTGCTGGCTGGTATCGATCCGCGCCTTGAGCCCGTTCGAGCTGGTGCTGCTGGTGGCGATCGAGTCGATCCTGTACCTGCTGATCGCCTGGCTGCAGCACCTGCCCGTCCCCAAATCGGCGCATTTGAAACACCAGTCCGTGAGCTGGGGTGCCCGGCTGGGCATGAGTCTGTTCGCACTGATCTGGCTTGGCGGCGTGTACGGAATGGTGCTGCTCGTGTGGCTGGGTCAACTTGGCGAAGCCAAGGCGCTGATTGCCGATCCGATCGGTTTTCTGGGACGCAGCAATATCTGGATTCCGCTTGCCATTGCCGTGGCCGGCGCCTCGGTCGACGCCGCACTCGATTGGCGCCACTGGCGACGCCACGGTGGCGCATTCGTATCGACTCCCGCAATGACCGGGGCCGCACGGTGGCTGACCTTGTTTCTCGGCGGATTCCCGTTTCTCATGCCGATGTTCCTGATCCTGATCGCCATCAACAAGTTGATGGAGTTCGTCCAGAAGCACACTGGCAAGGACAATCTGTGGGTGATGCTGTTGATCCCGGTGATGATGTTTTCGGTATTCGGCACCATGGGCTGGCTGTTGTCTGCCGGTGTTTCGGGTTTCGCGATTGGCTATGTGGTGGCCAAACTGGCCTCCGAGTGCCTGATCGTGTTCACGCCCTGGATTGGCAAGATCGCCCAGAAAGAAGCTGCCGAGAGCGGGCCCAGGAAGGGACGCAAAGGCGTGCTGCCGGGTTGAATGGGCGGGCGTGACCCGCGCACAAAACATCAGGGTACGCACCTGCAAACCGTTGACCCCTCACGGCCACATTCGTAGCCTGAATTGCCGGCATGTGTCGGCTTTCAGAACCTTGGGGGTTCGTCGATGTTTCTCGGTTTCCCTATGTCCCGGCTCCTGCCATGGCTCACGTCCCGGCGGGTGCTCCGGCCGCTGTTTCTGACCGTCATGTTGTCCTTGCTGTTCCCGGTCGTCGCTGCCGAACTGCTGAACAATGAGTCAATCAAGGACATGGCACGAATGGGCCTGCGCGACGACATCGTGTTGGCCAAGATCAAGGCAGGTCCAACCCGGTTCGATACCCGGACCGAGGCACTGGCAGACCTGCAGAAGGCGAACATCTCGAGCGCGGTGATCTCGGCGATGATCGAAGCCGGATCCCCTCCCGCAGCGCCCGCCGTCGCTGCGTCACCGTTCGTGCTGCCCGGCCATGCCACAACTTCGGGGTCCGAGAGTCAGTTCTATGCGGGTCCGGAAGACCGGCTCCACCGCATCGAGGCAGTCAAGGTGACGCGAGAGTTCTCCCGTCGCAAAGCCTGGATCCCGTATTACGGCGCGTTCGCCCAGCCCGAAGTCTTCGTGTTCTTGTCTGGCGCGACCGCACAAAATGCCGTTGACGGCGCCGACCAGGTATTCCGCACATCGCTGGATCCCTTGCACCTCAGATTGGTGCATCTGGGGCTGCACAAACGCCGCAAGGACCGCTTCATCGTTTTCCAGGGTTCGCACAGTGACCGCGAAATCCAGTTCGACACCGCACGCGACGACACTGGCCTGTATACGCTGACGCCTCGCCAGGCGCTGCCATCCGGTGAGTATGCATTCCTGTACAACCCGAACTCCTCAGCGGGCGGCTTCTGGTCGCTGTTCGCTCAGGAATCCGGCACGGCCTTCGCGTTCGACTTTTCCGCTCGATGATTGCCGCAACGCAGCAAGCCTGAGCGGGTGGTTTCGGCGGCCCGACAGCCCGGAAAATTCTGCCGTGAACTGTCACGAAGCGCGCCAACTCGGTACCCTTGGGCCATGGCCAACGCCCGCACCCGCTTCGACAACATCATGGATTACATGATCCGCGCCAATGAAGTGGTTGGCGCGCCGCTGTTCGGGCGACCGGCAGGTCTTTACCGTGGCGAGGCTTTTGTCGTGTTCCATGGTGATGGTCTGGGCGTCCGGCTCCGTGGCCGTGCGCGCTTGCAGGCACTGGCTTTGGCCGGGACCAAGTTCTGGGATCCGATGGGCCGGGACGTTCCCAACATGGACTGGGTGAGCATTCCGGTTGCGCATTTCCTGCGCTGGGATCGGTTTGCGATCGACGCCTTGCATCAAGCCAAAGCCGGCCCGCCCCGTCCCGTTGCGGCGAAGGTCGAAGGTCCGCCACCCAAGCCGCCCGCAGCAACCCGCTGGGCCGACAACATCAAATCGCTGCTGGCCAAGATCGAATCCCTGAGCTTGACGCCGCAAGCGGCACAAGCCGAAAAGCCGCGCAGTCGCCTGGATTTCTGAGCAGCGCAGCAATGCAGGAGCCGTCAAGGCACCGTTGAAACACCGCGCCTTCCGTTGCACCGAGTTTCCGTGGCACAGTCCCGGCACCCTGAAAACCCGATGCGGTGTTTCAAGGTAAAGCCCCATTCTTCGCACCGGACGCTCGCCCATGCCCACGCTCGACACCCAAGCCATCATCGCCACGTTCGCGATCTACATGGGCATCTGCCTCCTACTTGGTTTCATCGCGTGGCGCCGCACGACGAATCTGAAAGACTTCATCCTCGGCGGGCGATCTCTTGGGCCCTGGACCACCGCGCTCTCGGCCCAGGCCACGGACATGTCCGGTTGGCTGCTGTTGGGCCTGCCGGGATTCGCGTATCTGGCAGGGTACGAGTCGGCATGGTTGGTCGGCGGGTTGGTCGTGGGCACCTGGCTCAATTGGCGCTTCATCGCCCAACCACTGCGCGAACGAACGGAAGCCTTGGGTGATGCACTCACGCTGCCCACGTACTTTGAGCGCGCGTTCGAAGATCAGCGCGGTCTGCTGCGGCCGCTCACAGCATTCTTCGTGCTGGTGTTCTTCATCCTGTATGCAAGCTCGCAATTTGTTGCGGCGGGCCGCCTGTTCGAATCGTTGTTCGAATTGCCCTACGCCTGGGCAGTGTTCTGGGGCACGATCGTCATGCTCGCGTATACCTTTCTGGGCGGGTTCCTGGCCGTCTCGTGGTCCGACGTGCTGCAAGGCACGTTGATGTTCTTTGCGCTGCTTGCAGTTGCGTTGATGGGCCTCAATCTGGTCGGCGGACTCGACGGCATGCACGCCACAATGAATGCCGTGAATGCTGAACTGCTGAATCCGTTCACGAACGCCCAAGGACAAGCGCTCGGCTGGATCGGCATCGTCTCGTCGCTGGCCTGGGGACTCGGCTATTGCGGCCAACCTCATATCCTGGCGCGCTTCATGGCCATTCGGGATCCCAAGGCCATGACGGTTGCCCGGCGAGTAGCGATGACCTGGCAGGTCACGGTCCTTGTCGCCGCCATGGTGGTCGGCTTCACGGCGCTTGGCGCACTGAAGCAGCCACTCTCCGGCACCGAAGCGGAGAAGGCCTTTATCCATATGAGCGTGCAGTTTTTCCCGCCGTGGATTGCCGGTATCTGCCTCGCTGGCGTGTTGGCAGCGATCATGAGTACCGCTTCGGCACAGCTGCTGCTGTCTTCGGCTGCCTTCGCCGAAGATTTCTATCGCGGCCTGGTGCGCAAGAACGCCGGCGCCAAAGAATTGCTTTGGGTCGGACGTCTCGCCGTATTGGGTGTCGCGGCCGTGGCGTTTGTGGTCGCGCTTGATCCGGGCAGCACCGTGCTGTCGCGGGTCGGCGATGCGTGGGCCGGCTTCGGCGCCACGTTCGGTCCAGCCATAGTGCTGTCTCTGTATTGGCGCGGCATGACCCGCGCCGGCGCCTATGCCGGCATTCTGGTCGGTGGCATCACCGTCGTCGGATGGCTGGCATTCGCTCACCTGGGCGGCATCTTCGCGCTGTACGCCATGGTGCCCGGGTTCTTCGCGTCAATGGCGGCAATCATCGGCGTGAGCATGATCACGAAGCGCCGTTGAATCGTGCACCCTGTCTACAAGTCGTGCCCAGCATAAACCCGAATTGAAGAATCTTTCCTTGACGGTACCGGGATTCCGGCCGGTACCTTCGGGAACCCCCCGCTCCATCGTCATGAGGATCACCATGCGACTACTCGCTCCACACCCTGCGCCCGCCCGAACGGCACGCTTTCTGATCGGACTGTTGCTGACGTGCCTGCCGCCGATCCTGATGGCGGCCAATATCGAACCAGCCCTGCTTGATGGACTGAAACCGAGAAGCATCGGCCCGGCCGGAATGAGCGGGCGTGTCGCTGCCGTTGACGTGTCGCCACATGACACCAATCTGATCTATGTCGGCGCGGCCACCGGTGGCGTCTGGAAATCCACGAATGGCGGCTCGCATTGGGAGCCGGTGTTCGATCGCGAGGATGTCCACGCGATTGGCGCCGTCGCCGTGTCGCCTGTCAACCCGAACATGGTCTGGGTTGGTACCGGCGAAGGCAATGTGCGCAATTCGGCGTCGGTTGGTCGCGGCGTTTATCGATCGCTCGACGCAGGAAAAACCTGGCAGCACCTGGGGCTCGGCAACAGCGAGCGCATTCACCGCATCATTCCGCATCCGCGCGACGCCGACACCGTGTTCGTCGCTGCAATGGGTCAGGCCTGGGGCGAAAACAGCGAACGGGGTGTGTATCGCACACGCGACGGTGGCAAGACCTGGCAGCGGATTCTGTATGCCGATGAGCGAAGCGGCGCCGCGGAACTGGTCATGGACCCGACGAATCCCGACAAACTGTTCGCGAATCTCTGGGAGTACCGACGCTGGCCGTGGTTCTTCAAATCGGGCGGCCCGGGTAGCGGCCTTTACATGAGCGTCGACGGTGGTGACACCTGGCGGAAGGCGACCGAAAAGGACGGTCTGCCGAAAGGAGAGTTGGGGCGCATGGGCCTTGCTGTCGCGCCCAGTGACCCGCGAATCGTTTACGCACTCGTGGAAGCGAAGGACAACGTGCTGCTTCGTTCCACGGACGGTGGTTACAAGTGGGAAACCGTCAACAAGGAAATCGGCGTGTCCGGCCGTCCGTTCTATTACGCCGACATCCGCGTCGATCCGCAGCATCCTGATCGGGTCTACCGGCTCGCCACGTTCACCGATGTCTCCGACGACGGCGGCAAGACGTTCAACACATTGATCGGCCTGGCCCATCTGCACCCCGACAATCACGCGCTGTGGATCAATCCGAAAGACGGCGCCCACATGATCAACGGCAATGACGGTGGCATCGGCATCAGCCATGACCGTGGCGCATCGTGGCGTTTCGTCACGAACCTGCCGCTGGCGCAGTTCTATCACGTGCGTTACGACCTCGAGACTCCCTACAACGTTTATGGTGGCCTGCAGGACAACGGCTCCTGGCGTGGCCCGTCGTCGATCTGGCAGCAAGGCCCGATTCGCAACTCGCATTGGACGGAAGTGGGCTTTGGCGACGGCTTCGATACCGTCCCCGATCCGGACAATGCGCGACGCGGTTATGCGATGAGCCAGGACGGTTTCCTGCTCCGCTGGAACCTCGATACCGGTGAGCGTTTCATGATCCGCCCGGCAGCACCGGACGCGAATACGAGACTGCGTTTCAACTGGAATGCCGGGCTCGCACAGGATCCGTTCGACGCTGGCACGATCTACTTCGGCAGCCAGTTCGTGCATCGTTCGACCGACCGCGGCAATACCTGGTCCATCATCAGCCCTGACCTGACGAGCAACAACCCGGACAAGCAGAAGGGCCATGAAAGCGGTGGTCTGACATCCGACGTCACGGCCGCGGAAAACCACACCACAATTCTCACCATCGAACCGAGCAAGCTCGAGCGTGATGTGCTGTGGGTGGGTACCGACGACGGCCGCGTGCAAGTCACCCGCGATGGCGGCACCACCTGGACGAACGTGGCGTCGGGCGCAAAGGGTGTGCCGGCCGATACCTGGGTACCGCACATCACCTTGTCGCCGCACGTGAAGGGCACCGCCTTTGTGGTGTTCGACAACCATCGCCGCAGTGACTGGACGCCTTATCTGTTCCGTGTCGATGACTACGGCAAACGTTGGACCTCACTCGCCACGAAGGACATCGACGGCTACGCGCTGGTGCTGCTGCAGGATCCGGTCGAGCCGAATCTGCTGTTCCTCGGCACCGAGTTCGGGTTGTTCGTGTCGCTGGATGCCGGCACTCACTGGCAGAAGTGGACAAGCGGCTTGCCCACGGCATCGGTCATGGACCTTGCGATCCACCCGCGTGAACATGACTTGATCATCGCCACCCATGGTCGGGCAATGTACGTCCTCGATGACATCCGGCCGCTGCGCGAACTGGCGCGACTCGACAAGACCCCTTCAAGCCACCTGTTTGCGATTGCGCCGGCGATCCAGTACCAGGAAAAGCAGAACATGGTCGACTCGATCAACTCGCAATCCGATTTCCAGGGCGAGAATCGCGCCTACGGTTCGTTGATCAGCTTCTGGCTGGATGCGGCACAACTGCCGCATCCCGACGAAGATGTCGAACGCCTGCGTCAACAGCCTGAACCGGCGAAGGATGAAAAGCCGAAGTCGACGAAGGCAACGCTGGAGATCCGTGATGCCCAAGGCACCCTCGTCCGCCGCATGGAGATCGAAGCGAAGAAAGGCTTGAACCGCATCAATTGGGATCTGAGCCGCACTGCAAACCGCTCGCCGCAACCGCCCAGCCCATGGGGTGGTGGTCATGGCGCACCCGTTGTTCCGGGCGACTACACGGTCACCTTGGTATTTGACGACCAGCGTCATGACCAGAAGGCAACCGTGTTGCCCGATCCGCGACTGGGCCTGACCACCGCCGACTACACCAGCAAGGCCGCCAGCTGGGCGGAACTGGGCAAGACGCAGGAAGCGATCACGGACGCCGTGCGCCAACTGCAGGATCTGCGTGCGGAACTCGACCGAGTGGCCGCCCTGGCAAAGACCAATGTCGATCGCCGAAAGGAACTTGAGCCAGCTGTCGAAATCGACGAGAAGGACCCCCATCAGGCACTCGGCAAGTCGATCGAGGAGTTCAAGACCAAGCTGCTCGAAAACGAAAAACAACTCTGGCAGCCGCCCGAGGCGACGAAAGGCTACATCGCCGACCGCGACGCACAGGCCATGCTGGGCACCGCAGAATGGTTCTTCAGTTCAAGCTTTGGCCCGGTGACGCCGACTCAGAATGCGTACCTGGTCGCAGCCAGAGGACGCACGACCGAAGCCATCGCAGGTGTCGACAAACTCTATGCCGAAGCGCTTCCGGAACTGACCAAGCAGATCGAAGCACTGGGTTACCTGCTGCAACCACAAGCGATGCCCAAGACTGCACCAAACGACTGAGTGAAAAAGGCCCATCCTTCTCCCGCGTGCGGGAGAAGGCGGCCGAAGGCCGGATGAGGGGCCGCCTGGCCCCGAACCAGATCCGGAGACGGAAGCCGAGGCCTGAGTAATCGTTCACGCCCATGGATCGAATCTGCGTGTATGCTTGGTGCATGAACCGCCCCGCAACCCTTCTGGTGCTTGTTCTCGCCGGGACCGGCCTGTCCGGTGACCTGTCAGCGCAAAGTTTCTGCGCGCCCGTGACGGCACAACCGACGCCCAATCCCATCGTCCTTGGCAATGGCAGCCCGGATAGCGTGGGCACTGGCATGATTCAGGCTGCGCTGGACCAGGGCGGTCTGATCACGTTTAATGTCGGTACCGCCCCGACGACCATCGTGGTGGGGCAGACGCTCGAAATCAGCCGTGCAGTGGTGCTGGATGGGGGCGGCGTAGTGCGCCTTTCCGGTGGTGATGCACGTCGAATCCTGCGCGTGCTGAACACGACCCCGGGGATCAACGCCCCGGCGTTTTCGGTCACGCTGCAGAATATCGAACTGATCGATGGGCGCGCCTTCGATGGCCGCGGCGCGGCAATCCACGCGGACTTCAATGGCATGTTTCCGTACAAGATCGATCTGCGGTTGGTCAATTGCCGAATCGCCAGCAGTGACGCGCTCCTCGACGGCACCAGTCAGGATGATGGCGGCGGCGCGCTGTTCGCATTGCTCCTCAATCGCATCGATATCGGCAACTGCGTCTTCGATGACAATACCGGCAGCAATGGAGGCGCCGTCTATTCTTTGGGCACCCGCTCGCTGAACATTGTCGACAGCCGGTTCCAGAACAATCGCGCCATTGGCACGGGCGGCAATCCTGGAAACGGCGGCAATGCCGGTGCACTCGGTGTCGACGGAGCCCAACGCACCGTGGACGTGTGCCGGACGGAGTTCCAGGCCAACGAAAGCAACGCATTCGGCGCCGGGTTCTTTTCAGTGATGTACGACGCCCAGAGTCGCAGCCGCTTCGAGGACGTGTTGTTCCGCGCGAATCGCCAATTGTCGGCGAGCGAACATACCGGGGGCGCTTATATCCAGAACGGCCCGTTCGCCTTTGAGCGCGTGTCGTTCATCGACAACGAGGCCAGCGGCTTCGGGGGATTGTTCATTGCCGGCAGCGCCAGCGGCACAATCCGAAACAGCACGTTCAACGGAAACATCGCGCGGACTGGCCTCGGTGCCGCCATGTCACTGACCACCAGCGCGCCGATCCATATCGTCAACAGCACCATTTCGAACAACGTGTCGACGGCGGCGTTCGCGGGCGGCATCGCAATCGGCGCACCGAACCAGTTGCAATTGACGAACGTCGTACTGGCGAACAATTCCGGCGGCAATGCGTTTGTCGATTGGAACATCAACAATCCGGCTCAGTTCGATGGCGGCGGCAATCTGCAATGGCCAATGTCGCGCCCTGGCGGCGGTGGCGCCGAAACACCGGCGACCGCCACAACACTGTTTGCCGACCCACTGCTGGAAGCGCTCGCCTCGAACGGCGGCGCCACGCCCACTCGCGGCTTGCCGGCAAACAGCCCGGCACGCAACACCGGAGTCAGCGGCGGCGATGTGCCGACGATCGATCAGCGCACGTTCCCCCGCGACGCCCAAGTGGATCGTGGGGCTTTCGAGTTTGTCGTTGAAGGACCTTTGTTCCAGGATGGATTCGAATGATCAGGGTTTGTCGGACTGATCCTTGATCCAGGCTTCGATTTCGGCACGCAGCACCGGCAAGGGCACGGATCCGAGACCGAGGATCCGGTCATGGAAGGCACGCAGGTCGAAGTTTGCACCCAATGCCTGCTCCGCCTCACCACGGAGCTTGCGAATCTCGATCTCACCGAGTTTGTAACTGAGCGCTTGGCCCGGCCAACTGATGTACCGATCCACCTCGGTGTTCACTTCGTGCAGGCTGAGTGCCGTGTGTTCGCCGAGGTAGGTTCGTGCCTGCTCGCGCGTCCAGCCTTTTGCGTGGATACCCGTGTCGACGACGAGGCGGCAGGCGCGCCACATTTCGTAGGTGAGCCGGCCAAAGTGTTCGTAGGGTGTTTCATAGATCCCCATCTCCTTGCCGAGGAATTCCGTATACAGCGCCCAACCCTCGCCATAGGCAGAGATGTAGCTGTATCGACGGAACGGTGGCAGAGAATCGGCTTCCGACGCGATGGCGCCTTGCAGGTGATGCCCGGGCACGGCTTCGTGCAGCGTCAGTGCAGGCAATGCATACAAAGGACGAGCCTCGAGCTTGAAGGTGTTGACCCAATAGGTGCCGGCTTGCTGCGCGTCCAACGAGCCGGGCACGTAACGACCGGCCGTGTAGAAAGGCGCGATGCTGGCCGGGACGGGCTCGACGCCATAGGGTTGTCGCGGCAGATGTCCGAAGTAGCGCGGCAACAAGCCGTCGACACGCTTGGCGATGTAGGACGCCCGCTCCAGCAGCGCCCGGGGTGACTGGGCATAAAACTGCGGGTCGGTGCGCAGAAACGCTATGAATGCGGCCAGATCACCTTCGAACCCGGCCTCCTGTTTCACGGTTTCCATCTCGGCGAGGATTCGTGAAACTTCCTTCAGTCCGATGTCGTGAATGGTTTCCGGCGCCAGATCGAGGGTCGTGTAGATCTTGATCTGGTGTCGGTAGAACGCATCGCCTTCGGGCAGTGCATGCGCTGCGAGAGTCTTGCGGGCACCGGGAATGTAGGTGTCGGACAGATAAGTGTGCAGTCGGCGGTAGGCAGGTTGCACTTGTTTCGTGATCACCTCGCGCGCCCGTTCGCGAAGACGATTTTGGTCCGTGTCAGACCAAGCCGGCGGCAAGGCGAGGAATGGCTGAAAGTAGGGTGTTGCTTCCACGTCTTGGTCTGCGAGGTCCTTGATCGGTTGTTCGCGGCCATCCAGGACGATCTGCTGCACGGTC
>JBEIPT010000451.1:0-2999 GCA_040376895.1 Lysobacteraceae bacterium
CACACCACTCGGGTGCCGCACGACCCGAGCCGAGTCGCAACTTGTGGATTCCCGCTTGCGCGGGAATGACGGATTTTTGGTGTGAGGCACTGGCGTTTTGACGCACGCTTTACTTGGCCCCGTCGGCAGTAACGCCCGCGCATCGGTTAGGGGGGAGTAATGTTCCACGGTCTATGGATGTTGCAGTCGCGGGTATCGGCGACACCCAAAAAAAAGACCGGGCAAGCCCGGTCTTTTTCCTGCACGGTGATCGTGTACTCAGCCAGCCAGGTCCGGCGACCAGCGACCCAACGCAGCCATGCCGTTTTCACGGGCACGTTGGGCGACGATCTTTTGCGCCTTGGCGACGTTGCCGACGATGTCCTGCGACCACAACTTGAGCGCGGCCGTCTGCATGGCACGGCCATACGAGAACGACAGCGGCCACGGGTGCGGACCCATCTGGTTCATTTCGTTCAAGTGCGCCGTGGCGTCCTGGTCGGACTGGCCGCCCGACAGGAACACGATGCCCGGCAACGTGGCCGGCACGGTGGCGCGCAGACAACGAACCGTCGCCATGGCGACATCTTCGACGCTGGCCTTGTCCGGGCAGTCCTTGCCGTGAATGACCATGCTGGCCTTCAGGATGCTGCCTTCCAGCCACACATTGTGTTCGTACATCGTCGCGAACAGCGAGCGCAGCACGGCTTCCGTCACGTCGAAGCAGGTATCGATGTCGTGCGTGCCGTCCATCGGTACTTCCGGCTCGACCATCGGCACGATGCCGGCTTCCTGGCACAGCGCCGCGTAGCGGGCGAGGGCATGACAGTTGGCGTCGATCGAGGTCGAACTCGGCATGTCGTCGCCGATCGAGATGACCGCGCGCCACTTGGCGAACTTGGCACCCAGACGGGCGTATTCGTTCAGGCGGTCGCGCAGGCCGTCGAGACCTTCGGTGACGACTTCGCCCGGGAATCCGGCGAGCGGCTGCGGCCCTTTGTCGACCTTGATGCCCGGCAGGATGCCGTTGTCCATCATGATCTTCGTGAATGGCACGCCAGCCTTCGTCGACTGACGGATCGTTTCGTCGTACAGAATCGCGCCGGAGATGTGATCCGACAGGTTTGGCGTGGTCAGCAGCAATTCGCGGTAGGCGCGGCGATTTTCTTCCGTGCACTCGATGCCCACGGAATCGAAGCGCTTCTTGATCGTCGCGTTCGACTCGTCAATGGCGATGATGCCCTTGCCTTCGGCCACCATGGCGAGGGCGGTTTCTTCCAACTGTTCAATGCTCATGCGGGACTCCGGATTCGGGGAAACGGGCCATTGTAGCAGCCAGCCGCGTTTCAAGCCTTGGCTTGCCAACCAGCCGGCAGTAAGCAAGGATCAATGCCCTGTCGATCGAGGCCCGATCATCGGTGCCCGCCGACGCACTGCCCCGATCCCCAATTTGATGCCCATATCCAACGAACCGCGGCTGACCGACTTGTTGCACTCCTGGCAGGAGGGCGGCAAAGAGTCGTTCGGGCGTGCGTTCGAAATGGCCTATGAGGAACTCAAGCGGATTGCCCGGCAGCGTCTGCGGCAATCTGGCGACGATCTGACGCTCTCGCCGACCGCGCTGCTGCATGAGGCTTATCTCCGCGTGGCCGAATCCGATGTCGTATTCAAGAATCGGGCGCATTTTTTCGCCGGGATGTCGTTGTATATCCGCTCGGCGCTGGTTGACCACGCTCGTGCGCGACAGGCGGAAAAGCGAGGCGGTGGTGATGTCCGCGTCAGCCTGTCAGAGGTGCTTGCAGCCGAGGAATCGATGGTCACAGAGGTCCTGGCGCTGGATCAGGCGCTGGATGCGCTGGCAGCTCTGGACCCACGTTGCGCGGAAGTGCTGCACCTGAGTTATTTTGCAGGGTTGGATCGGGAAGGGATCGCCGAGGTTCTGGGCGTTTCGCTGGCGACTGTGGACCGCGACTTCCGGTTCGCGAAGGCGTGGCTGCGCGAGGAGTTGTCCAGTGGACACTGAACGATTCCAGCGGGTTCGAGCCTGGTTCGACCAACTGGCTGACCTCGACGACGCTGAGCGTCGCGCCCGTTTGGCGTCGGAAGAATCCGATACGGATGTGCGTGCGCGGGTACTGGCGCTGCTGGCGCGATCGACCGTCGGGACAGGCCTGGACGGACAGGCCGTCAGCGGTTTGCTCGGGGCCATCGCGGCCGATGCGCCCAGAACCGGCAGTGTCCTGGGTGCCTGGACCCTGATTGGTGTGCTCGGCGAAGGTGGCATGGGTACCGTCTTCGAGGCACAACGCAGCGACGGGCATTTCCAGCAGACTGCTGCACTGAAGGTGCTGAAAGGGTTGCCGAGTCAAATCGCGTTGGCCTTTCTCGCGCGCGAACGCCAGATCCTCGCCGGCCTGACCCATCCCAATATCGCGCGTCTTCTGGACGGCGGTGCGACACCCGGTGGGCAGCCGTACTTCGTGATGGCGATGCAGGATGGTCTGCCGATCGATCAGTATTGCGCCGAGCGCAAGCTTGGACCCGCAGCGATCCTGCGATTGATGCTCCCGGTCTGTGACGCCATCAGTTACGCGCATGCGCGACTGGTCATCCATTGTGACCTCAAGCCCAGCAACATTCTGGTTGATGCACAGGGGCGGCCGTGTGTCCTCGATTTCGGCATCGCGCGTCCGCTCGACGAGCCACTGGCCTCGTCCCAGCCATCATCCAGTTCCCTGCGTGTTCGTGCATTCACGCCGGGGTTCGCCAGTCCGGAACTCGAAGCCGGACACGCAGTGACTACTGCCACCGATGTTTTCAGCTTGGGACGATTGCTGGAGTATCTGCTTGGAGCGCACCGGATCGATGCCGAACTGAGTGCGTTGATCGGACGCGCTTGCGCGTTTGAGCCCACCGATCGGTACGGGTCGGTCGCAGACTTCCGTGCGGATCTCGAAGCACGGCTGGATGGCCAGCCCCTGGCGGCCATGCCGAAGACGTTTTCGTACGGCGCGAAGAAA
>JBEIPT010000226.1:0-6443 GCA_040376895.1 Lysobacteraceae bacterium
AGGGGATGCCCCATCTGGAACGTCGGCGCAAAATCCATCGTGTGGATCTGCTGGCTGACGGCGGCGGTGATGCGGTCTCGGCCATGGCCGGCATTCACGCACCACAGACCGCCGGTGCCATCGAGGATCTCGCGGCCGTCGACGGTTTTGTAGAACATGCCCTTTGCGGAAGCCAGCAGGCGCGGATGCTTCTTGAACTGGCGATTCGCCGAAAAGGGCATCCAGAATGCATCCATCCGTTCCGGTTGGCTGGTGGCCGCAGCGGCGTAGTGCGCCATGAGATTTTCAGTCATTTCGGGGCTCCTCACACGATAGGCGCGCACGCTATCAGTGTTGAAGAAACTTGACAACGGCCTCACGGAAACCCGGCCAAAATTGACCCCGAAGCGGCCAGGTGTTAATTATTTCGCATCATTTTGGAGGTGTGGTGGACATTGGCATTCGCCTGATGGCGGTTCGAAAGACCAAAGGCCTGAGCCAGCGCGAGCTGGCCAAGCGGGTGGGCGTGACGAACAGCACCATCTCGTTGATCGAACAGAACAAGGTGAGCCCGTCGATCAGCTCGCTGAAGAAGGTGCTCGACGGCATCCCCATTTCGCTCGCCGAATTCTTCACGCTCGACTTGCCGGATGAAGGTGCCGACGACCCGTTCTATCTGCCTGAGCAAATGCCCGATCTGGGCAACAACGAAATCCACTATTTCCTCGTCGGTCAGCGCCGAAAGAACCGGCAGATGTGCATCCTGCGCGAAGTCATGCCACCCGGTTCGGACACCGGCGACACCATGCTGAGCCACGACGGCGAGGAGGGTGGGGTGGTGCTGCAGGGCAAAGTCGAGATCACCGTCGGCGAAGTTGTGCGTGTGCTTGGCCCTGGTGAGTCGTATTACTTCGAAAGTCGCAAACCCCATCGATTCCGTAACGTCGGCAAAGGCAACGCCATTCTGGTGAGTGCCTCGACGCCGCCCACTTTCTGAGATCCCCATGAGCACAAAGACCTTCGCCGACTGGCAGGACCTGGCTTCCCGTATCGACATTCCGCGGCAAGCACTGATTGATGGCCAATGGGTTTCGGCCCAGTCCGGGCGGACTTTCTCGTGCCTGAGTCCGATTGATGGGCGCACCTTGGCCGAGGTCGCCGATTGTCAGGCAGAAGATATCGACGCTGCCGTGCGTGTGGCGCGCCGCACGTTCGAATCCGGCGTCTGGTCGAACACCAAGCCGACGCACAGAAAGAAGGTGTTGCTGCGGTTCGCAGCCTTGCTGGAGCGTCATCGCGACGAGCTGGCGCTGCTGGAATCACTCGATATGGGCAAGCCGATCGGTGACGCACTTGCGGTCGATGTGTCGGCGAGCATCCGCTGCATGAGTTGGACCGGCGAGGCCATCGACAAGGTCTATGGCGAAATTGCGGCAACGGGTCCGGACGAGCTCGGGTTGATCACCCGCGAGCCATTGGGTGTGGTCGGCGCCATCGTGCCGTGGAATTTCCCGATGCTCATGGCTACCTGGAAAATCGCGCCAGCATTGGCTACCGGCAATTCCATCGTCCTCAAGCCGAGCGAGAAGTCACCGCTGACGGCGCTGAAGCTCGGCCAATTGGCGCTTGAAGCCGGAATCCCGCCCGGCGTTCTGAACGTCGTGCCCGGTTATGGCAAGACTGCCGGAGAACCGCTGGCGCTGCATATGGAAGTGGATGGTCTGGTCTTTACCGGATCAACCTTGGTCGGAAAATATCTGCTCGAGTGCGCCGGCCGCTCGAACATGAAGCGGGTTTACCTGGAGTGTGGCGGCAAGAGTCCGAACATCGTTTTTGCCGACGCGCCCGATCTCGATCGTGCTGCGGAAGCGGCTGCGATGGGCATCTTCTACAACCAGGGTGAGGTCTGCACTGCTGCCTCGCGTTTGCTGGTCGAACGTTCGATCCACGATGATTTTGTCGCAGCGGTGGCCAAGGCAGGGCAGCGCATGAGCCCGAAACATCCGCTCGACCCGGACGCCAGCATGGGCGCCATGGTCGACGAGGGCCAGACCCAGCGTGTGCTCGGTTACATCGACCGGGCCCGGCAAGATGGCGGGGAATGTGTGTTGGGCGGAACCCGAGCATTTCCGGTAGCCAATGGCTGCTACATCGAACCAACCATCTTCAAGGGTGTCGCCGTGGGCCACACGATCGCACGCGAAGAAATTTTCGGGCCGGTGCTGGCGGTGATTCCGTTCGATGATGAAGCGCAGGCGCTAAGAATCGCCAATGATTCCGAGTACGGGCTTGCAGCCGGCTTGTGGACCCGTGACATCACGCGTGCTCATCGTGTGGCTCGGGCCTTGCGTGCCGGTAGTGTCTGGGTCAATTACTGGGATGGCGGTGACATGACCGCGCCGTTCGGTGGTTACAAACAATCGGGCAACGGGCGCGACAAATCGCTCCACGCGTTCGAAAAATACACCGAGGTCAAGGCCACCTGGATCAATCTGGGCTGAGGTTTGCGGTTGGCTTTGCGGCCAAACGCACCTTGATCCGATCCAGCTCCTGCTGTTGCTCCGTCGCCAAGGGTGCTTCGGCGGTGACGGACATTGCCACTGCGTCGAGGTTGAGCCTGGCTGCGGCAAAACCCTCATCACCGCCGAGTCCGACGAAGTTGTCCGCTTGGGCAAGCAGGCCCGACCGCGTGTTGCCATGGCTCGGGCCATAGACCTTCGAACAGATCGAGACCACTTCCGCGTGCAGCGGTTCAGCCTCTGCATATCGCTTTTGCTCCGTCCGCCAGTTCGCCAGGGCAGACAAGGACTGCATCAGTTCGCTGCTGTCCGGTTCCGCGATGACACGAAGGCGCGACAGGGATTCCAGCAGCAAGGGCTCGGCAGCCAACCCCGATCCGGCATATCGTTCCGAGATCGCGTGTTCGACGGCGGCAATCCATGGAAACACCGAATCTCGTCCCAGTGCGGCCAGGAACGAATGGTGTGCAGCAAGAAATTCGGCTGCGGAGTTCTTGAATTCTCCGCGTGCCCGCAACAACACACCACGGATCACCTGTGCCTGGGCTAGATCCGGACTGGCCGGAGGCAACAGAGCAATCGACTCTTGGATCATTGTGTCCGCTTCGTCCAGTTTGCCGATCCGGCGCATCAGGTCACTCCGTCGCAACAGCAGTTTTGCGGTCTGCGGGGAACTCTTGTGCCGACGGGTCAGGTCGATTGCACGAACATACTGAGGGTCGGCGTCGGCGTATTTCTGTTGCATGCGCAGGATGTCGCCCTGCAATGCCAGCGGTCGGACCAGCAGAAGAGTGTCCTGGCCGTGGACCGCCTCGATGAGCGTGACCAGCGCCTGCGCTTCGGCCAGTGCAGCGTCGTATCGAGCGGACTGTTCGAGCACAGCCAACAAATCGGTACGTCGGGCAATCGCCTGGGGCGACTTGGGGCCGAAGGTCCGCTCGGTGATCGGCAGGATCCGTTCCGTCAGTTCCCTGGCTTCGTCGAGACGGCCGAGTTGGGTCAGCACGCGCACCAACCGTGCCTGGGTCTTCAGGGTTTCCGGCGCGTCTGCACCCGCCAGTTTGGTCAGGATGGTGGCACTGTCCTGAAGCAGCGGGAGGCCTGCTTCGTAGTTGCCCAGGCCTACCTTCGCGACCGCAAAGTTCGATTGGGTCGTCGCAAATTCGATTCGTCCAGTCTCAGTGAGTTGGGTTCGCTGCGCCAGGGTCTCTTCGAGAACCGCATGCGCCGAGGCATAGTCGCCGAGACTGTTCTGGATCTCGCCCAGATCATTCAGCAATTCACTGCGCTGTTCGGGGTCATCGGCGAATTGGGTTCGCGTTCGTTCGATACCGAGTTGGATCAATTCGGTCGCCGATTTCGGTTCCGCCTTGACCCGCGCAAGCGGATCCTGTTCGCGAAACAGCGACAGCGTAAACTCCTTGATCGATTCGGCGCGGTCGCGTTGTGCCCGAGCCAGCGCCGCTTGGTCGCGCGCAACATCGGCTTGCCACAGAGCAATGACCAGGCCGCCTGACAAACCCAATACCGCCAGCGCCGCAGCAGTCACGCCGCCGCGGTGGCGCTGGACAAATTTGCGGATGCGGTAGGTTCGTGAATCGACCTCTGCGCGGACAGGCAGTCCTTCCAGAAAACGTCGGATGTCGTCGGCGAATTCGGCGGCGCCGCGATATCGACGCTCGGGTTCACGACGCATCGCGAACAGAATGATGGCATCGAGGTCACCATCCAGTTGGCGGGCCAGTCGTTGTGTCGCCGGATCGGACGTCGCCGCGCCGGAGCGCAACACCGCGACACTGGGTTTGATCAGAGTCTCGCCGTCCGGATTCCACGTGAGACGCTCCAGGTCGGCACTGCTGCGGCGATGCGGGCAGGCACCGGTGAGCAGCTCATAGAGGATCACGCCGAGTGCGTAGACGTCTGTTGGTGTGCCGATCGGCTCACCCAGCAGTTGTTCGGGTGCCGCATAACTCGGGGTGAGCACGCGCATGCCGGTGCGCGTCAGCGCTTCATGGTCCTCTTCATCCAGAAGTTTGGCGATACCGAAGTCGAGGAGCTTGGGCTGGCCGTCGGAATCGATCAGGACGTTCGACGGTTTCAGGTCGCGATGGACGATCAGGCGGCGATGGGCATACGCCACCGAATCGCAGATGTTCAGGAACTGATTCAAGCGGGTGCTTACATCCCAGGCGCCGTTTGTCGCAGCCTCCATCAAACCCCGGCCTTCGACAAACTCCATCACCAGGTACGGCAAACCATCGGCGGTCACACCGCCGTCGACCAGCCGCGCAATACCCGGGTGATCGAGTTGCGCGAGGATACGTCGTTCGCGCAGGAACCGGCGGATGATGTCGTCGCTGTCTAGTCCCCGCCGCAGCAATTTGATGGCCACACGCTGGTCAAAATCGGCGCCGGCCCGGCGAGCCTCATAAACATCACCCATGCCACCACGACCCACGTGTCGCAGCAATTGGTATGGCCCGATGTGTTGGCCGCTGCGATCGGGCGGGGGGCCGTCATCCCGGTTCCGCCACTCGACCTGATGTTGGGTCAATCCGTCCAGCACGCCTGCTTCCGCATCCTTGGCGAGCCAACGGGACAGCTCGGCGAAAATGTCGGGTTCGGACGCCTGCAAACTCGCCAGTGTTTCTGCCCGTGTTTCGGGAGACAGATCGTGCAGTTCGTCAAACCACATCGACACGCGCTGCAGGCGATCCGCATCAAGTGCCATCGAGGTCACTTCCTTCCAGCCGTGCATGCAGGAACGCACGTGCCTTGCGCCAGTCGCGCTTGAGCGTTCGTTCGGACATGCCCAGTTTGTCGCCGGCTTCTTCCAGACTCATCCCGGCGAAGAAGCGCAATTCCACGAGACGCGCCAATCGGGCATCGAACGATTCGAGCGCAGCCAGGGCCTGGTCGAGCGCCATCAGGTCGATGTCGCCGAATTCGGAGTCGGATGTGGAGGGTGTTTCGGCGGCAGCATCGAGCGATGTGATGTCGGCCTGGCCGCCGCGTTTCTCCGCACCATGCGCACGCAATCGGTCGATTGCGATCTGTCTCATGGCTCGTGCCGCAGTGGCGAAAAAGTGCACACGTCCTTCAGTACCCAGCGACATGCCGCGGATCAGTCGCAAGTAACTCTCGTGCACGAGTGACGTGGCACCCAGGTCCGCACCATCGAAGCGTTGCCGCTGCCGGCCAGCGAGGACGCGCAGCTCGTCGTAAACGACGCTGAACAGTCGATCCGCAGCGGCCCGATCGCCACCTTGTGCCCGTCCGATCAGATCGGTCAACTCGTCCACATCCCGGCCTCGGCATAACGTCCGGACATGATATGGACGGGTTACACGCGAAGACAAGCGCTGTGCGGGACGGAACCGTGATGGGGTTGTGGCTTTTCATGCTCCTCCGTACGGAAACCGCCGGGATATGGGGACATTCCGGCGTTTTGTCCCCGACAACGAACATTTTTCGTATGGGCCAATGAACCCCACGGAGTGTTCCATGTCCATGAAGTCGAAAGCGCTGTTGGTACTGTTCGCCGCGAGCATGTCGCAAGACGCCCTGGCCGACACGGAAGCCTGCATCGGTTCCACGACCGCCCTCTATCAGGCCTTTGCGGCGGTCAACGGTGGTTCCACCGGGACCATCCTGTTCAAGCTTCAGTCGGGCACGTATACCCTGGGTGCCCCGCTGATTCTGGGCTATCGCGCCGAGGACGGCGACCCGAATCGAGCTCACGGCACGCTCACGATACGTGGCGGCTACAACGGTGACTGCACTTCGAATACGCCGGCATTGGGGGCCACGACCTTCGTGGCGGGCTCTGGCACGCCCGCAATCACCATCGAGCTGAACAACAATTCACTGGTGATCGAGTCGATCAGCGCCCAGAACGTCGACCTGGCGATCAGCAACTGGATTTGTTACACGCATCATTACGGG
>JBEIPT010000496.1:0-2614 GCA_040376895.1 Lysobacteraceae bacterium
CTTCCGATCCGACGAAGCGTTTGCCAACCCGACGAACCTGTTCGAGGACGGTTTCGAAGACAGCGTGGTGGTTCGTGGGCCAGCACCGCAGCTCACCAAGCGGGTCCTCGATGAAGGCACGTATGCGCCGGAAACCGGCACTCATCGCTGGATGGGTAGTGTCAACATGGACGCACATGGCAACATCGGCATGGGCTACAACGCATCCGCGTCCACGTTCAATCCGCAGATCAGGGTGACCGGACGCGAGCGCATCGACGCTGCCGGCAGCATGCGCGATGAGCAAACCTGCACCCCCGCAAGTACCGGTGCACAAACTGGCCTGTTCAACGATCGCGCGCGATGGGGCGACTATTCGACGATGGCAGTCGATCCTGTTGACCAATGCACGTTCTGGTTCACCGGCGAATACTACCCCGTCACATCATTCGACCAGTGGAGCACGCGAATGTGCTCGTTCAAGTTCCCGGGATGTGGTGGCGTCGACTTTGAACTCGAAGCATTGCCGACCTCACTTCAGGTCTGCGGGACGAATGGTGCGCCATCCGTGCAGATCCGTCTGGGCGCCTACGGCACCCTGTTGGGCAATCCGACGATTTCCGTCGGTACGCAACCACCCGGCGTGACCAGCACCTTGTCGCACACTCGTCTGCCACCGGGCGGCGTTTCGACGATCACCTTGAATGGTGCTGAATCGCTCGCCGATGGCAATTATTCAGTGACGGTGAATGGCTCCCTGTTCGGCACGAACCGGTCCAGAACCGTGGACATGGCTGTGTCGGCGACACTCGCCAATACGCCTGCACTGACCTCCCCTGCAGACAACGCCGCAAACATCATCACCCGCCCCACGCTTCAGTGGGCCGCCGTGCCGGGTGCCACGTCGTATGAAGTGCAGATCGCCAACGATGCTGGTTTCGTTTCGATGGTATCCAGTGCCGAAACCACGTCGACCACACTGGCGAGCCCGGTGCAATTGACCATCGGCGCCACCTACCACTGGCGTGTGCGCAGCAAGAACGCCTGCGGGACGAGTACCTTCTCGGCCAGCCGCCAGTTCACGACCAGCGCGCCAGGCTCCTGCCCAGCCGGCACTTCGATCAACACCGTGTTCAACGACGACGTCTCCGGCGACACCATCGCCTGGGTCACGCAGAGCGTTTCCGGTGATGCCGGCACGATCTGGGCGAAGGTCACGCCGCCAGCGGCAACAGGTCTCCTGACCCGCGCCTGGTTTGCCGGCAACTCCGGCACCACCGGTGATCAGCGTCTGACGAGCCCGGCCATCGTATTGCCCGGCACGGCACAGTCGCCGATCCTCCTCGGCTTCGATGCCCACCATCAGTATGAAACCGACGGTGCCGCCAACTGTTGGGATGGCGGCTTCGTTGAAATCAGCACGGACGGCGGCACCACGTTCAACCCACTCGGCAACGCCCGCAACCTGGCAGACCCTTACCCGGGCACCCTCTCCTCCGGCAATCCAGCCATCGGCACCCAAGCATGGTGTCGCCAGACCTCACCTGGCACGCCGATCCGCACCTGGTTCACGCTGGATGAGTACGCAGGTCAGACGGTGCGCTTGCGCTTCCGCTCCACCGCCGACAGCAACACCGTTGGTGCGGCTCCGGCTGGATGGGCGGTTGACAACATTGCTGTGCAGGGTTGCCAGTAAGCCCTTGAACGACCCCGGTTGATCGGGGACGTTGGTTAAAATGAAAAGGCCGCAGCGATTGCTGCGGCCTTCTTTTTGTTGGGCGGGTTGCAGAGCGAGCGAAGCGTTCAACCCGGCAGTTCCAAATACCAGTGGGCGCAAGTTGTCCAGTCCGCATGCCGAACTCGGATAAGCCGTTACCTGCTGATCTCGCCATGCCTAATTGCAGACGTTGCACAAATGCAATAGCCGGGTAATCTTCGAGTGTCGAAAGTTCAACTTGGAGGACACCATGGCGCGGCCGGACATTCCAACGCAAATTGCGGTGGCGTTATCGTTTGCCGGCGAGCAACGGCAATTGGTTGAGTCCATCGCGCTGGCGCTGGAACAGCGACTCGGTGAAGGTCGCGTGTTCTACGACATGTGGTACGAACCTTACCTCAACGGCAATAAAAGCTTCGATCGTTTGATGGAGATCTATCGGAACGGTGCGCAACTGGTCGTGATTTGCATTTCCGCGGACTATCAGAAAAAGGCTTGGACCACGGAGGAACGCGATGCCATTCATGGCCGGAGAATCGAGTTCCGCAAACGATTCGGCGACATCGAGTATCACGAGGAAATGCACCTGCGCGTCGGCGAAGGGGATGTTCCCGGCATTCCGAGTACCGCCTCCGGAGCCGATGCACGCAGTCGTTCGGCCAATGAAGTCGCAGAACTGATTTTCCGAAAACTGAAGATCGTCCAGACGTTTCGGGCGGGTAACTCGCCGCTCCCTCCGCCCCAGATCGAACCACCTCGCCCCCCATCCTTGTGGACACGAGTGTATCGATGGTTTCGAAACCGTCCGAAAACGTCCGGAATTTTCGCGGTCGCTGCGCTACTGAGCCTCTGGTTCGCGCTTCAACCGCAGCCCCATGTCGAAGTCGACAAGCTTTTCGAAATCTACAGCGAATGGCC
>JBEIPT010000021.1:0-18699 GCA_040376895.1 Lysobacteraceae bacterium
ATCAGAAAGTCTTTGGGAGACGACCGACAACGCCACCTTCGGGTGGCGTTGTCCATTTCGGCCTCCGAAGATCAACGATTCGAGGTTCGGAAAGGCTTCCTTGGCTGCTGCTGATACGCTATCGCTTTCCCGATCCGCCCCGTGCCCGCATGCTTGATGTCCATCCCCAATGCCAGATCCCCGACGAGGAACTGACCGAACGGTTTGTTCGTGCCTCTGGTCCGGGCGGGCAAAACGTCAACAAGGTCTCCACCGCCGTCGAGCTGCGGTTCCAGCTTCGTGATTCACCGAACGTGCCGGACGAGCCCAAGCAGCGTCTGCTGGCCAAATCCGATCGCCGGATCACGAAGGATGGCGAAATCGTCATCGAGGCCAATCGGTTCCGCACGCAGGACCGCAACCGGCAAGACGCACGCGACCGCTTGACCCTGCTGTTGCGCACGGGCTTTGTGGTGGCCAAACCCAGGATCGCCACGAAGCCGTCGCGGGCCGCCAAAGCCCGGCGCATTGGCGAAAAGAAGCAGCGGGGGGCGGTCAAGAAAACTCGCAGTGACCGGGGTTGGCGCGACGAGTAGGATTTTCCCCTGCACGACGTCCGCCCTCAACTTGGCATTCCACTCGCCGCCACCTGTCTCCACTCATGGGTCCCCTGCATGTCGCTGCCTCCGTTTCCCGGTTTACCTCCCAACGCTCCACCCACCCGGCACGGCGTGTTCATGCGCACGCTCGCGAAATTCCTGTTGAAACTCGGCGGCTGGAAGCTGGTTGGCGAGTTTCCGAACGAGCCGAAAATGATGCTGATCGCCGTACCGCATTCGTCGGCATGGGACGCGTACTGGGGCTTTCTGGTCAAGATCGGCTACGACATGAACATCAGCTTCCTCGGCAAGAAGGAAGCGTTCTGGTTTCCGCTTGGGGTTCTGCTGCGCTGGCTCGGCGGCATGCCGATCGACCGGCACAGCGCTTCCGGCGTAGTCGATCAAGTGGCAAAGAGTTTCCACGACAACGAGCGCAAGTGGGTGATCCTGGCACCGGAAGGGACACGTCGCGCCGTGACGCGCTGGCGCAGCGGCTTCTGGCACATCGCGAAGCAGGCCAACGTGCCTTTGGCCGGCATTTACTTCGACTATCCCAACCGGACGATCGGGCTGGGTCCGGTGTTCGAATTGACCGACGATCTCGAGGCCGATCTGGTCCGGATCCGGGAATGGTTCAAGCCTTATGTCGGCAAACACCGCGGCGTCTGACGCATGCATGAGTTCGAACTGATCGAGTGGATCCGCACCCACGCCGTGTCGGCGCGTGATGACGTGATCCTGGGAATCGGTGACGACGCCGCGGTCCTGAACGTTCCGGCAGGGCACGAACTTTTGGTCAGTACCGACACGCTGGTTGCCGGCGTTCATTTCCCGATCGGCACTGCCGCTGCGGACATCGGCTGGAAATCGCTGGCGGTCAATCTGTCCGATCTGGCAGCCATGGGCGCGACGCCCGCCTGGATCAGCCTGGCGTTGACCTTGCCGGCCATCGACGAGGATTGGCTACGCGGGTTCTTTTCCGGATTCCATGAACTCGCCCAGTCACGAGAGGCCAGCTTGGTGGGCGGAGACTGCACACGCGGTCCTTTGTCGATCACCGTGACGGTTCACGGTCTCGCACCGCGTGGTGCGGCGATTCGACGATCCGGCGCTCGCGCTGGCGACGCGCTCGTGCTGTTTGGCAACCTGGGCCTGGCGGCCGCAGGACTGCGCGTGCAGATGGCTCGACCGGAATCCGAACGCTCGCGCTTGCCGGACGATCCGCAGCAGGCGTCATGGGTGGAGGCGCTGAATCGACCGATACCTCTGAACTCGCTGACATCGCTTCTGCGCGGCACGGCCAACGCACTCATCGATGTCAGTGATGGCCTGCTCGCGGATCTTGGTCATATCCTCCGGGCGAGTTCAGTCGGAGCCGGGGTGGCCCTTGATACATTTCCTGCGTTGAACGAATTGGCCGTGGCCCATGGCGTCGCCGCGGCCCAGTCGATGCTGCTGTCTGGCGGCGATGATTACGCGCTGTTGGCTGCAGTTCCGGTCGGCAGAGTCGACCAACTGGTGAACCAGGCGCGCGACACGGGTGTCGCGGCACAAGTCATCGGTACTTTTGAAGCCGAACCCGGCGTGCGCGTGTTCAGCTCAGGACAAACGCTTTTGTTGCCCGAGCGACAAGGATTCAATCATTTCCCATGACCCAACGTGACGCCGGCTTCTATCGTGACCCATGGTTGTGGATCGCCAGCGGCCTGGGCCCGGGCTTCAGCCCCTGGGCGCCCGGGACCATGGGCTCGTTGGCAGCGCTGCTGCCGTACCTGGCATTGCGTCACCAACACCCCGGCTGGCTGATCGCGGCAATTGTCGGCGTGTTCATTCTGGGCGTCATTGCCGCGAACAAGATTCGCTCGCGCATCGTCGAAGATGACCCGGGGCTCATGGTGCTCGACGAATGGGTCGGCCAGTGGATCACCTTGTTGCCCGCGCTCCATTGGCCGTTGATCGGCTGGCAGGTGATGCCACTCTGGCTGGAATTGCTCACCGGATTTGCCTTGTTCCGCCTGTTCGACATCCTCAAACCATGGCCGGTGTCGTGGGTCGACCGCGAGGTCAAGGGCGGCTTGGGCGCGATGCTCGACGATGCCCTGGCGGGTGTCTACGCAGCGGTGGGATTGTGTGGTGTTGCATGGTGGTGGTCACACAACTGAAGCCCCTTCCCCCGCGAGCGGAAGAAGAACTCCTTCGATGGATCCCGATCCGTTTCGACTCTGAAAGACCAAAAGAAACGCCCCGCATTGCGGGGCGTTCTAGTCCAACCACTTCAGCCGAAAATCAGCGGCCGGTGGTCTGCTTGCTATTCAGACGCTCCAGCAGCGAGGCAGCCGGAACATATCCGCCCACCTGAGTGCCGTCGTCGGTGAAGATGGCTGGGGTACCGTTCACACCGACCTTCTGGCCGAGGGCGTAGTCGTCGGCGATCGGGTTGGCGCAAGTCTTGGTCGGGACGTCCTTGCCGTTCTTGGCGTCGGTCATCGCAGCGAGCTTGTCGGTCGCACACCAGACCGAGACGGCCTTGGTGAACGACTCGGAGTTCAGACCGGCGCGCGGGAAAAACAGGTAGTCGACCGTGATGCCGAGATCGTTGTACTGAGCAATTTCCTGATGCAGCTTGCGGCAGTAGCCGCAGTCGATGTCGGTGAACACCGTCACGCGATGTTTCTCTTCCTTGGCCTTGAAGCGAATGCGCTTGTCGGCCGTGACTTTCGCGAGCTCCGTCTTGCGCGTGTCGGCGCGACGCTTTTCGGTCAGGTCGGTCTTGTTCACGATGTCGAAGACGGAACCCTGGATCAGGTACTTGCCGTCATTGCTGACATAAACGATGTTGCCGCCGATCATGACTTCGGAATAACCGGGCATGGCGGCGTCGGCGATCGATTCGATCGCGGCGTTTGGCACCAGCGTCTTGATCGCGGCGCGCACACTGGCCTCGTCGGCGTGGGCGCTGGTGGCAGACAGGGAACCGGCCAGAGCCAGCGACAAAGCAGCGAAACGAACCATGGATCACCTCAACTGTGGAATCGGGAGTCAGGCCGTCCCTGGCCTTGTGGGGATGCGAGTTTCCAGCTCGACTTGTGCGCTCTGGTCAATTAGCAGCCCCTCACAGACCGGGATGGCTGGAGAAAGTTCCGGGAGTTTGGCACCGGCCTGCAGGAAGCGGCAAGCCGATGCGACGGTCGCCGCTTCGGGGCGGGATGCTACAGATTCTGGTAATTCGGTCCCGACCCGCCTTCCGGCGTGACCCAGGTGATGATCTGGTATGGGTCCTTGATATCGCAGGTCTTGCAATGGACGCAGTTGGCAGCATTGATCTGCAGGCGTTTGCCGGTTTCGTCTTCGGCGATCTCGTACACGCCGGCCGGGCAGAACCGCGTGCACGGGTTCTGGTACTCGGTTGCGCAGGTCGTGATGCAGACATTGGTGTCGGCCACTTTCAGGTGCACCGGCTGGTCTTCTTCGTGCGCGGTACTGGCGTAGAACACCGAGGCCAGGCGATCGCGTGGCGGGAGGGTCTTTTCGGTGATGAAGTCGCGCTTTGGCGACTCGTGTTCGGCGATCTTGCCGGTTTGGGCGTAGTCGGCGTGATTGCGCAGCGTCCAAGGGGTCCGGCCGCCGGTGGCGGTTTCCAGCCCGGCGTTGATCAGACCGAACCACAAGCCCTTGTGGAATCCGGGTTTGATGTTGCGGACCTTCTTCAGTTCGGCCATCACCGCGGAGCCGCGGAGTCGGGCGTCAAAACCTTCCGATGTTTTCTTTTCGACCCAGTGCTCCGCCGCCATCATGCCGCTGCGCAGAGCCTGGTGCGTACCCTTGATCTTGGGGACGTTCAGCAAACCGGCGCCGTCGCCGACCAGCATGGCGCCGGGCATGTCACATTTGGGCAGGCTCTGATACCCGCCGGCAGCGATCGCACGTGCGCCATACGACAACACGGTGCCACCTTCGAGCAGCGCCTTCACATGTGGATGGTGCTTGTATTGCTGGAACAGTTCGTAAGGCGACAGCCGGGTGTCCTGATAGTCGAGCCCGGTGACATAACCCACCGCCACGCGATCCTTGTCCAGGTGATACAGGAAACTGCCGCCGTAGGTGGCGTTGTCGGCCGGCCAGCCGCAGGTGTGCACGATATGACCGGGTCGCACCCGGCCAGGCGGCAACTGCCAGAGTTCCTTGATGCCGATCGAGTAAGTTTGCGGGTCGCTGTGGGCATCCAGCTTGAAGCGGGGTACGAGCTGTTTGGTGAGGTGCCCGCGAGCGCCCTCACCGAAGATCGTCAGCTTGGCGCGGATATCGATGCCGAGCGTGTGGCCATCCTTGAAGCTGCCGTCCTTGGCGACCCCCATGTCGCCGATCCGCACGCCGACCACTTCGCCCTGATCACCAAAGAGGACTTCCGATGCGGCGAAGCCGGGATAGATTTCGACGCCCAATGCTTCGGCCTGCGGGGCCAGCCAGGCGCAGGTGGCGCCCAACGACACGATGAAGTTGCCATGGTTGTGCAGCTGCGGCGGCGTCGGCAGTTTTCGGCCGCCGGTTTTGGTCAGCCACCAGAATTCGTCGGTTGTGGCCGGCACGCAGATTGGCGGCGGATTGTCCCGCCATCCCGGCAAAAGGGCATCGAGCGGCGCCGGGTCGATGACCGCGCCGGACAGGATATGCGCACCCACGGTCGAGCCCTTTTCAATGACGCAGACCGTGGTCTCAGGGCTGAGTTGCTTGAGCCGGATGGCCGCAGCCAGGCCCGATGGGCCGGCGCCGACGATGACAACCTCGTACTCCATTACATCGCGTTCGCTCATGAAGCGCATCCTGGGAGAGCCTGAAGAATGATCATTATCGCACTTTGTGCGTAGAAGCTCGATTCAAGTGTCGTCGTACTGCATGATTCGGACATGACTGCCCTCGTGCTTTTGCTCAGCTCCGATCGAGAACCCCGCGCCGCCGCCGAAGCGCGTGTCCGGGCCTGGCTTCCGGAAACCGAGACAGCGTCCCGGCCGAAGCGTGTCTATCACGTCGATTTGGCAACCCTGATCTGGCAAACCGGCCCGGCCATCGTGCGCCAGCAGGTGGAGCCGGATTCACTGGTATTCGAGCTCGATAGTGAAGGTGTGGCCGGACCAGTCGGCGAGGTTCCAGCACTGCACGGCCTTCGGCTGAAGCACCGTGATGCCGGCGGGTGGTCGTTGTCGCGTGCCTGGCTTACCGAGCGAAGTTGGTATTGGGCATGGCACCGCGGTGTATGCGCTATCGCAACCTCGCCCCGCCTGGTCCTTGCGGCATTGGACTTGCCGGTGGTCGAAAACGACAGTGCGGTCGCGGCCTTTTTCGGGCTTCGACCGCTCCCGCCGCCTGCCTGTTTTTTTGCCGGGGTCACTGCGCTGGCGCCGGGTCAAACGATCGAGTTGGCAGCCGACGGCTCGACCTTTTCGGTCATTCCAGCCCAGGACTACCATCCGACGCCGGTCACGGAAGGCAGTGATGCCGATTGGCAAGGGCGTTTCGAAGCTCGGTTGCTGGATTCAGTCCGTGCCGCGGTGGGGTCGGGTCCGGCTGGCTTGATGCTCAGCGGCGGGCTGGACTCGACGGCGCTGGCAGCGGCATTGGCCGCTCTGGATGTGCCGGCGCGTCTCTATAGCTGGGTCCTGTCTGCCGAACCCAGCGCGGACGAATCGGCCTTCGCACAGGCCACGGCACAAGCGCTTGGATTGCCGCTGGAGTTGGTGCCAGTGGACCAAATGCCGTTCGGGGACCTTGATCGCCAGCCGATCAATCCGGATGCGCCATTGGCCAATCCGTACCGGGCCATGAACGACAGGTTGATGCACGTTGCCGCCCAACAAGGCGTCCAGACCCTGTTATCGGGCAATTTTGGCGATCACTTCTACCCCGAACCCCACGCCGCGTTCAGCTCGGCGTGGCGGCATCATCGGCCCGGCCTCGCTGCCCGGCATTTGTGGACAAAGGTCCACAGGCGGCTCCGACGCGGCTTGCGCCGTACCGTGCCGCCCCGAATTCCGGAAATCCTCACGCCATTCGCCGTGTCGCTGTTGCAGGCCTCTCCCGAGCAGCGGTTGGTGTGGCTGCAAGTCGAGGACCCCAGTCGATTGCCGGATTTGTTCGGCCCGGCCGCCCACATCGATGCTGAAGGTGCTTGGTGGTTTGCCGAGCGTCATGGTCTGGACCTGCGATTTCCCTACCGTCACGCGGGCATGATCGATCTGGCGTTGACCATGCCGGTGCACCTGTCAGAGCGATTGGGTGTCCGCAAATGGCTGACCCGCCAATGGCTTTCCACACGGGTTCCGGCACAGGTCTGGCAGCGCCCCAAGTCCGGGAGCCTTGCCCCCTGGTTCTGGCGAGGTTTGCGCCGTCATCGGGACGACGTCGCGGGTCTGTTGTTCCAGCCCTCGGCAAAATGGCAAACTTTCATGAACCCGGAAGTTGTCGAACTGGCGCTGCAAGACGGACAGGACGAGGGTGCCGGTCTACGACTTTGGCAAGCCGTTTGCTACGAGAAATGGCGGCAGGCAGCGACTCACGTCGGAAGCTTGCGCTATCATTCGCCGGTGAACGGGAAAATCTGACTCATGACCAAGTTGAGCAACAACGTAACTGCAGTCCAGCCGACGGTGCCGTCCAAGGTGTACGTGGCGCCAGAGCTGAAAGACCTCGGTGCGCTGCGCGACATTACGTTGGGCGCATCGCCCGGCGTGGGTGATTCGGGTGGTGCCGGCGGTTTCAAGTGTCCGGGTTGTCCGTAACCAGGTTCTCGGAAACCAGAAGCTTGGCCGCAAGGCACGATCAGCAGGGGCAAACTGACTTCCACTCGTACGGCGGCACCCGGTGTCGCGGTTCTTCTCTTGTGCATGGCAAAATCGCCACTACGGCGTCATCTCGGGGTTCTTGCGCATCCTGGAAACACTGCCGGCAGGCATCTTTCCGCGCCCCGCCCCAACCCGGCGGTTTGCCGGGCCAATGCTCCATTCAAGGTCCATCGTCATGTGGCGCCTGATCGACCGCCGCCAACCGGCCTCGGCCAAAGTCTGGGCGACGCCGATGGCCGGCCGGACCGTCCACAGCAATTTCCAGATTGATCCCACCGAATCTGTGGCAGTCGCGGATGAATTCCAATGTCGGGGGTCCGATACACCCTGGCGCCCCGCCAACACGATCAAGGCCCAACTCGGCGGCAAGTTGCACGAAGTTCAGATCGCCGACAGTGAACCGGGCGAGCGCCGGTTTCGCTTTGAGCATGGACTGACTCTGGATGTGACCCACCGGACGGTCGAAGTCAGCGCACTCACGGAAGCGAGCGGGTACGACGTAGTCGAAGCATTGCTCGGCCCAGGCCTGTTGCTGCTGTGTGCCCGCGACAATGCCTTTGCGTTGCACGCGGCAGCCGTCGCCGATCGTCGCGGCATCGTGTTGTTGGCAGGGCCGTCCGGACAAGGCAAGTCGACTTTGGCCCGTCAGGCAGCGAACCCGATAGCCGGTCCAGTTGGGCCGGTCCGGCGGGTCGCCGATGATCTGGTGGTGCTGGATCGTGGGTTCGAGTTCTGCACGAATGTCCCGCAACTGAAACTCGAACCGATCTTCGCGCCGTCGCCGGAAGATTCGTCCGTGCGAATGATCGTATGGCCTGAATTCGACGAGTCCGTCGTGACACCTGAGCTCCGTCCACTCTCGCCTGCCGAAATGCGCCTCCGCTTGATTCGCGACAGTGTCGCCGCCCGTCTGTTCGACGCCACCGAACTCAGCGCACATCTGGCTTGGGTCACGAAGCTGTCCCAACACGTACCGGGTTTTGTGCTCAGCCGGCCGCGAGCCGATCCGGCACTGGTGGGCGCGGCGAACCGCCATATGTTCGATGTCTTGATTCGCTGAATCAGCCCTTCGAACACGCCCCGTGCAATCCGTCGATCTCGATCAACAGATCGGCGCGACAGATGTCCCCGCCCAGGATGATCCACGGGGTTTCGGAAAAGTGGTTCATCAGGTCGATGGTCTGCGCCAGATCCTTGTGATCCCGCAGGTACACCTTCAGCAGACCGCCCGCACCGAATCGGGCCGGAAGACGATCCGAAAAACATCGCGCCGCCTGGATCAAGGAAGTCAGATTGCTCTCGGTTTCCCTGAACTGTGCTGGCAGGTCGTCGACATGGTGACTCTCGTGGCCCACCACACTCGCCGTTCCAGAAATGAGCAGGCGCGCGTCGGGCAACAGATGTGCACGCGAGAAGCTCGGGCTGGTCGGGCCATACCGCCGTGGATAACGGTATGCCGACACCTGGCGCGGATTCTCTATGTGCTGGCCCGGATGCTGGGCTGCAAGCCAATAGACCTGCAGGATGCTGCTGTCGTCCTGTCGCCCGATGGCGGTCGCCGCGGGAAGATGTTCGACGACAAAATCCCCGAGCCCCAGCGCACGACCGGTGCAAAAGTGCCGATACCGTTCGTCGTCACCCCGGCCTTCGTTGATCCGTGAGAAGTAGTTCCAGTATCGGACGATGCTGGCTTGAGGCCGGTCGCGCATGAAGCGGACGACTTCGGCATAGGCCACTTCGGCGGCCTTGCCGATTGAGCCTGCGTCCCGCTCGTCGATCTCCACGATTCCGAACAGGTGGGTGCTGTCTTCGGCAAAACGGACCGAGCCATCGATTCCGCGGGACACCGGGCCCGAACTTCGCCAAATCTCGGTGAGCGGACCGGATTGGAGCAACTGGCTCGATCGTGCCCACAATTCGAACCCCGAATGAATGGACGTTTCCGCATGCGAACGTTGGGTGCCAAAAGTGATCTCGGCGAGGATCGTGTGGTCTGGATCCGCACGCCCGGCCGTCTCGTAGTGGACGGAAAATCCGGCTCGAACCGGCACTGCCAAACCCGGTTCAGACATGGTCCTGACTCGTTGTGCCGCCTTCGAAGGCAACACTTGATTGACGCTTGAGGAACCTCAGGTGCGGCCATTGCACCCGCCACAATGCGAGCGCATGCAAATAGTAAATGCCCTTGAACAAAAGCAGACGTCGCCGCACACCACCATCCCGGAACACATCACCCGCAAGCAACGAAATCAGCGCCTCTTCGACGCGCCAGAAATTCCTGGGGTGGGCAAACAGATGCCGCATGGCCGGTGAGGTGAACCGCTCGATGAACCATGAAAACCGCGCCAGGCCGTCGCGCAGAGTGCGGGTATAACGAGCTTGCAATGCATGCTCGCTCGCAGGTTCGCGCAAAACCTGATCGACCAGATCGGCGCCCAGTTCTGCGCTGTTCATGGCCAGGAAAACGCCGCTGGAAAAAATCGGATCGACGAACGCACAGGCATCCCCCACCGACAGCCAGCGTGCTCCGGCAAACGCCGAGCAGGAATACGCGTAGTTTCCGGTGGCATGGTGATTGCCGACCAGTTCAGCTGACTCGAGACGCGCCCATACGTCCGGAATTCCGCGCAAGGTGTCGAGCAGGAATTCCGTGCCGCGCCCTTTCTTCTGTTTCAGGTATTCCGGGTAACAGACGACTCCGACGCTCATCAGGTTGTCCGGCAGTGGAATCAACCAGACCCAACCCTGCGCGAAACGATAGACACTGATGTTGCCGGCGTCCTCACCGGGGCGTCGTTCTGCGCCGCGGAAATGCGCAAACAGTGCTGCACTTTGATGGCCTGGATGCTTTTGTTTGAGCTTGAGCCGGTCACCCATCAGCGTGTCGCGCCCGCTGGCATCGACAAAATATCGCGCGCGCACGGTTTCGCTGTCGCCGTCCGGTTTCGTGATTTCCACCGAAACGGTATCACCGAGCACTTCGACTCGTTGCACTCGATGCCCGGTCAATGCGGTTGCGCCCGCGCGCGAGGCATTCCGGAACAGGAGTTCGTCGAACTGATCGCGACGCACCTGCAGGGCATGGGGCCAGGTGGCATTGAGTGAACGCGAGAAATGGAAAACGTTGTAGCCGCGCTCGTTCGCCGCGGGAAAATCGGCACCGAGCTTCTTGACGCCGATTGCCTCTGCCTCGGCGAGCACACCGAGCCGGTCGAGAATAGGCATACCCATCGGCAGCAACGACTCGCCGATATGGAAACGCGGGTGCTGGTCCTTCTCGAACAAACGTACGCGCCAGCCCTTGCGGGCCAGCATCGCAGCAATGGTGCTGCCCGCAGGACCCCCGCCAGCGACCACGATGTCGCAGGAGCTTTCGAATTCGGAATGAAGTGACGACACAGCCAAAGAAATGGGAAAAACAAGTCACATGATACACTTAGCGCACTGAAATCGCCGCGCGATGCAGGCAATGGGGCCGTCCGCAGGTACCCAGCCACTGGCCGCGCGAGACAATAACCATAAGGTGGATTCATGAGTGTTCAAACCACGGCCGAGCGCGAACTCGCCGAATTGCTGGTCTCCGCGTTGAATCTGGAGACAGTCAAAGCCGAAGACATTGGTCCCGAACAGGCGCTGTTCGGCGCCGATCTTGGTCTCGACTCGATCGATGCGCTCGAACTGGCGCTCGCGGTCTCGAAGAAATACGGTTTCCAGTTGCGCTCGGACAACGAGGACAACCGCCGCATTTTCGGTTCGCTGCGTGCGTTGTCGGCGCACATCGAAACCCATCGCACGATGTGAAGATCCTGTTTGCCGGTGTGCTGCTGGCTTATGCGCTGCTGGCGCATGGCGCCCTTCTGGGGCTCGATCCCGGCCTTACGTCGACGGCACTCTGGTTATTGCCGCTGGCACTCTTGATTCTGGCCTGGAACACCCGCAAACCCCTCTGGCTTGTACCGGCATCATTGCTGGCGATGCTGGTGTGGGCGCTTCAGCGGGCCGACGCGGGTGCGCTGCTGCTGTTCGTTCCGCCGATCCTCGCGCACGGTTTTTTGGCATCCATGTTTGCATCGACACTCTTTGCCGGCAGCGAACCTCTGATCATCCGCTTCATCCGGATTGTCCATGGCCCGGAGGATCCGCCCGATGCACGCCTTTGTGCCTATGCGCGAACGGTCACCGGGCTGTGGGCGGGTCTGTTCGTCCTGATGCTGCTCGTGGAAGTCACCTTGCTGCTGTTGGTCGTGCCCGAGGGCCTGCTGGCGGCACTCGGTGTCGACAGCTCGCGATTCGGGTTGACGAGCGGACACTTCGCCTGGTTTGCGCATGTCGGCAGTTGGTTGCTGATGGGTTTGTTGATGGGTGCGGAATGGACGCTCCGCAAACGTCTTTTCCCGGACATGCCCTACCGCAATTTTGCGCACTTCATTCGACGACTCATCGAAGTTGGCCCACAAGTCGCGAGGCAATGGCGCCATGAGTGAGGCCAGCAACCGGCGGACCAGTCGTTTCATGATTGGTGACTCCCACCCAAGCCTTGCCGGACATTTTCCCGGCCGCCCCCTGGTGGCGGGTGTCATCGTGCTCGAAGAAGTGCAGAACGCGATTTCGTCGTTCTGGCCCGGCCTCGTCTTTTCGTCGCTCCCGCAGGTCAAGTTCGTGTCACCTCTTTTGCCAGGTGAATGGGCCGAAATCGAATTGGTCCGCATTGAGGCCAGTCAGTTCGACTTCCGCGTCACCCGCGACGGCGCCCTGATCGCCAGTGGCAAGGGGCGGACATGAGCGCCGCGGTCGAGCCCAAACCGGACTGGCGTGCGCGACCGGAAGGGGGCGGAAGATTTGCGCTGTGGCTGATCCGGACGTTTGCACAATCGTTCGGCCGCTCTCTGGCGCGACTGGCGCTGTGGCCGATCACGCTCTACTTCCTGTTGCGCCGCGGCCCCGAACGTCGGGCTTCGCTGGCGTTCCTTGGGCGGGCATTCGGGCGACCGGCGACGTGGATGGAATCGGCCCGCCACATCCACGCCTTCGCCAGCACGATCCTGGATCGGGTGTTCCTGCTCGGCGGTCAGTTCAAGGGCTTCGAAATCGACGTGCAGGGGCTCGAGGGCCTGCACGAACAGATTGATCTGGGCCGTGGCGTGCTGATGGTCGGTTCGCACCTCGGCAGTTTTGAAGTATTGCGTGTCCTCAGTCTCAAACGCCCCGACGTCACTGTCCGCGTCGTGCTTGATATCAAGCACAACCCGGCCATCACCAGTCTGCTGGCCGAGCTGAATCCCGCTGTTGCGGCGACGGTAATCGATGCCGGTCAGGACGGCATGAGTATCGTCATGCAGATCAAGGAAGCACTCGATCAAGGCGCGTTGGTGACGTTACTGGCCGACCGGGCCGCGCCCGGCGAACCATCGTTGCCGATCGAGTTCCTTGGTGAATCGGCGCCCTTTCCGCGTGCACCTTGGCAGATTGCGCTCAGCCTTGGTGTACCGGTCGCGCTGTGTTTCGGTTTGTACCTCGGCGGCAATCGTTACCGGATGGTGTTCGAACGACTGACCGACGGTTTTGTCCTGGCACGCAAGGATCGTGAATCCGGCATACGCGACATGATGGGCCGTTATGCCGCACGCCTCGAAGCACAGACCCGCGCTTTCCCCTTCAACTGGTTCAACTTCTATGATTTCTGGCAAGCACCTCGTCCTTTTGCTGCTGGCGATCAGCCCGATCGTCGGTCGCGCTGATCCGGCGACCAGCGCGGAAGCCGACGCGACTGCGGCGATCGCGCGGTTCAAGCGTGTTGCGCCGATGCAGGAATCGTTTGTCGAATACCGCTTTTCCCGATTCACGCGCCAACCGGTGCGAAGCCAGGGCGAACTGCGATATCTCGGGGCAGACCAACTCGTGCGCGCGGTCACCCAACCGCGACCCGAGACCAGCACGATCGGTCAGGGCATGATCCGCATTGAACGACCAGGCCAGAAAGTGCGTCAGGTCTCACTCAAGCGGGTTCCCGAACTGCAGGCGCTGCTGGCCAGCTTCACCGGATTGCTGGGTGGTGATGCCGCTCGCCTGGCGCCCTTGTTCACGTTGAACTTCAGCGAGACCACGACCGGCTTCACGCTCAAGCTGACGCCACGGGCTCCAGCCATGCAGAAACGCATCAGCCATATCGATGTGTTGGGTATCGGATCGACCGTATCGTGCCTGGTATTTGCCGAACCGGACCGTGAGCAGAGCATCGTGTTGCTCGGCTCCAAGGCCACGTCGATTCGCGCCGGCATCACGGATGCTTCGACCTTGCTCGACCATTGTCGGCAGCCATGAACCGGGCACGCCTGTTCCGGCTTCTGGGTCTGCTCGCGGGACTGGCACTGCTGGCTTTCGCAGTGGTTCGAGAGTTTTCGGTCAGCGCCGATCTTCGAGCATTCATGCCGGTTCCGGAAACAGCGGACGAACATCTGCTGCTCGACCAGATTGCGGAGGGTCCAGGTTCCAGGCTGTTGTTTCTCACGATCGAAGGCAGCGAGGCCGAACAACTGGCCGAGCAGTCGCAGGAACTGAAAGAGACTTTGCTGGCGAAGGCGCCGGTGCGTCTGGTCGCCAATGGCAACGAATCGCTCGACGACTTGCCCGAGGCCCTGCTCAATCTGCGCTACTTGTTGACCGATCGGTTCGATCGACAGCCACTGGCTGCCGCAGGACTGCATGACGCACTTCTGGAACGCGAAGGCGAGCTCGCATCTCCCGCGGCGTTCCTGCTTGAGGATTGGTTGGCGCGTGATCCAACACTCGAAGTGCTGCATCTCGCCGAGCGTCAGAAACCCGCAGCCGAACCGCAGAAGGAATTCGACGTCTGGTTCGAGTCCGGTGCGCACCGTGCCGTGTTGGTCGTCGAACCCACCGCCACCGCATTCGACGCCACAGCGAACAAGGCGCTGATCATGCAGATCCAGCAGATCTTCGATGAACTTGCGCAGGGCACGCCCTGCCAATTGCAGATCAACGGACCGGGCGCCTATGGCGTGCGCATGGAAGCGCGGATCCGCAACGAAGCCAACACACTCGGGTTGATCGCGACGATCGGCATGGTGCTGTTGATGATTCTTGCCTACCGGCGCGCCCGATTCGTGCTGCTCGGAGTGTTGCCGCTGGCCGCGGCCGGGCTGGCCGGCGTTGCCGCGGTGGCGAGCGCTTTCGGCAGTGTCCACGGCGTGACGCTGGCGTTTGGATTCACCTTGATCGGCGTGGCTCAGGATTACCCCTTGCACCTCCTGTCGCACCTGAATCGAAACACTACCGCCGAAGCCACGGCACGCAGCATCTGGCCGACGTTGTTGACCGGTGTGGCGAGCACATCGATTGCCTATCTCGCGTTTTACGTTTCGGGGGTCGCAGGCCTCCAGCAACTTGCCGTGTTCACGATCACCGGTCTGCTGGTCGCCGCAGTCATCACTCGCTGGATCCTGCCGGATTGGGTCGGCCCGGTGTCTGCGCAGGACCGCTCGAGTGCCCTGCAAAAAGCTGCCGATACGTTTCGCCGCCTGTCGGGGCTGAAACCGCTCGTGCCGCTACTGGCGGTGATTGCACTGGCTTGGCTTGGGTGGCAGGGCGGGCCAACGTGGGAGAACAATCTCGCGCGTTTGTCGCCGTTGCCCAAAGCCTGGCTTGACCGCGAGATCGAACTTCGGCGCGCACTCGGCACGCCGGACATGCGTTACCTGCTGGTGCTCGAAAAGGAGTCTGCCCAAGCGGCGCTCGAATCGCTGGAGCAACTCGATGCCGAGTTGCAGCAACTTGTGGACGACGGCGTGATGGCCGGCTACGAGCATGCGGCCAGATTGCTGCCGGCCGAAACCACGCAACTCGGCCGGCAAAGCCAGTTGCCCGAATCGGAAAATGCGCGGGTTTTGCTGGAGACGGCGGTGGAAGGCACGGCGTTCGACGCGGCGGTGTTCACGCCGTTCCTTGATGACCTGGCCGCCGCGAAGGTCGCCCAACCCCTGCGCCCGGAAGACCTCGCCGGGACACCCCTGGCGCTGAAGCTCGACAGCCTGCTGCTACGCGGTGAGCAGGCAGGCACAGCGCTGATCACACTCAGCGGTGCGGTCGACGCCAGCCGGATTGCCGACTGGGCCGGAACTCATCGGGACGTCCGCTTGCTGGATCTGAAGGACGCATCGGAACGGATGGTGGTGCGTTACCGCGAACATGTACTGGACAGTTTGCTGGTCGCGGCCGTGCTGCTGATTGCCGTGATCGCTGTCGCTCTGCGCTCCTGGCGACGCACCTTGCGGGTGACGCTGCCCATGTTGCTCTCGACCTTGTTCGTTCTGGCCCTGCTGTCCGGACTCGGCGTTGCCTTGTCCCTGTTCCACTTGATTGCGCTGGTGCTCGCTGCAGGGCTTGGAATCGATTACGCCCTGTTTTTCGAAGCGTCCGAACACCAGGCGGCGGGTGATGATCCGCTCGCCAGTCGGCATGCCTTGCTGGTTTGTGCCGGCTCGACGATGATGGTCTTTGCCTTGCTGGCCACGTCCAGCCTGCCAGTCTTGCGGGCGCTGGGACTGAGCGTCAGTCTGGGCGTGTTGTGCAACTTCGTGCTTGCGTTGATTCTCCTGCAGAACCGCCGAACTCCTGCCCCGACGACTTGAGTACCGATCATGAATCTGCCGAACAGCCATGCCGAAATTGCCGCGTTGATCCCGCATCAGGGCGGCATGTGCCTGCACGATGCCGTGGTGGCGTTCGACCTGCTGCACATCCGGCTGCTTGCTCATGGGCACCACGATCTTCACCACCCTTTGCGACGGGTCGGTGGTTTGTCTGCGGTACACCTGTCCGAGTTCGGGGCCCAGGCCATGGCAGTACACGGTGGTTTGCTCGCCCGGACCGAAGGGCGGCGCGCCGAGCCCGGACTGTTGGTGTCGCTGCGCGGCGTCAATCTGCACGTGGCGCGGATCGATGACTTGCCTGGCCCGCTCGAAACCGAAGCGGAACTGGTCGCATCAACGCCGACCTCGTGGCAATACCAATTCCGGATCCACCATGAGGGTGTGCTGCTTGGTGACGGGCGCGCGATGGTCATGTTGCATGCCTGATCGGTGCTGCAATGAGACCAAAAGCCGATGACTCAGGCCTCGGGTTTCCATCGCTGGCAGGATTTTCCGCTGCGCGGCCCGGTGCTGCTGGAGGCGAATGCCGGCACCGGCAAAACCCATGCCCTGGTGCATTGGGTGCTGCGTCTGATCGTCGAAACCGAAGTGCGTTTGCCCGAGGTGCTGGTTGTCACGTTCACGGATCGTGCCTGCGAAGAGCTGCGGGTACGTGTGTCGGCCTTGCTGCTCCAGGCAGAATATCTATTGACCGACGGCGCAGTGGCAAACGGTCCGGCTGCACAGGAACTCTCCAGCTATTTGCAGACGCAAGCGAAGCGGGTCGGACTCCAGGACCTGCGCCTCAAACTCCGTCTCGCGCGTCAATCGTCCGATCTCGCCCAGGTGCGGACGATCCACGGTTTTGCGCGACAGTGCCTGGCTGATTTTGCCGACCTCCGGGTCGAAGAGCTGGTCACCACCAAAGGAGTGTTGAGTGAATCGGTGCGCGATACCTGGCGCCGAATGCTGACCGAAGAGCCCTCCGCGCCGTGTCCATTGTCGGCGCTGTATTCGGAGCCTGAAGAAATTGTGCGCGGGCTGTTGCCGCTTGCTGAAACACAAGAGCATGCACCACCCGAAGCAGATGATCGGCGTGAGCCGCATTGGCAGGTACTGATGCGCGAGGCCGAAGGATTGATGGCATTGCGCGGTCTGATCGAAGAACACTTGAGCAAGAGTTCGACACTTCGTGCCGACGCCCAGGAGGCGTTCCGATCCTGGTTCAAGGCAATCGATTCCGGGCGCTGGACAGATGTGATCAAGTCCAAGGCCCTGCCGGCAAACGTCTGGGAACCCAAGTCCGGCAAACTCAAGTGCCCTGATGCCGTGTTCAGGATCGGGCAAGCGCTGGATTCGGCGCGCGAACAGTTGCGCGTGACGATGCACGAGGTTCTGGGCACGCGCGTCTTGCGAGACTTTCAGCGGCGCCTTGAATCCCTGCTGGATGAGCATCGGTCCTTGCGGTATGCCGACCTGATTCTGCACTTGCGGCACCGGGTCGACACTGACCCCGCGTTCCGCCAAGCGCTGCAACAGCGCTTCCGGCATGCGCTGATCGATGAGTTCCAGGACACCGATGCAGGCCAATTGCACATCTTCCAGACACTGTTCGGGTCGGCGCCCGAACGATTGCTCGGCATGATCGGCGATCCCAAACAGTCGATCTATGCGTTCCGTGGCGCAGACCTGTCGGTGTATCTGGCGGCGCGTCGCGATCTGGCTCAAGCGCACGGCCGGTTGGCGCGCAACTTCCGGTCGCGCGCTGCCCTCGTCGAATCCGTCAACACCTTGTTCGCGGGCGCCCAGAGTTTTGCCCATCCCGAGCTGCGGCTTCGACCCAGTGAGCCAGACCATGCAGTGAATTTGAATGATCGGACACAATCGATCGTGCCGGCGATGATCCAGGTCCAACTGGATCAGCAGGAACCGACGCAGGCTTGCGCGGACTGGATTGCGGCGGCGCTGGCCACCGATCGTTTCAGCACGGATCGCGCGTTGACGTCAGCTGATTTCGCCGTACTCGTGCGCACGAACCTGGAAGCGGAACAGGTCGCGGCAGCCTTGGCGCAACGCGGACTGTTTGCCAATCTCAAGCGTCAGAAGTCGGTGCTGCAGACGACGGCGGCGGACGATCTCGTGTTGCTGTTGAAAGCCCTCGACTGCATCGACGAGCCGGAAACGCGCCGTGCCGCTTGGCCGGGGCCCTGGATTGGCGTGCCACTCACCGAGTTGCCGGATATCCCGCCGGCACGAGCCGAACGCTTGTTGCTGGACATGCGGACGCTCGCCTCGGCCGTTCAGCGCGACGGTCCGTCGGCTGCCTTGGCGGCCCGACTGCCGGCGGCCACGGCACGTGCGCTCGCTCAAGGACTCGGCGCACAATGGCAGGTCGACAGCGCGCATCTGCTGGAGTTGCTGGCCGAAGCGCCAAGTTCGATTGCCGGTGCGCTGGAGCATCTGATCGCCCTGCGCGGCATGGTGGATGACGGGGCCGAAGACCGCGACCAGACGCGCGCTCGTCCAACTGCACTCGCGCAGGCAGTTACGGTCTGCACCATCCACGCCGCCAAGGGCCTGGAGTTTCCGATCGTGTTGTTGCCGTCCTTGTTCTCGGCTGGAAAAACACGCAAGCCC
>JBEIPT010000277.1:0-5207 GCA_040376895.1 Lysobacteraceae bacterium
GTGATCGGTGCTGGCGGGTTGCCGCACACAAACGAATTGACTTGGCCCGGGTCTCGCCAGATCAACGCTCGAGTACTGACCGGTGCGTTGGGATTCGATTGACTCTGGTCGACAAAACGCGCCATGAAGTTGGAGGGCAACGGTTCGCGGTTGTCGATGGCGACGCCGGAGACCAGGCGCCCATAGAACGTGTAGTTTCCGGGTGTGGAGGTCAACGGATCGGTATCGCTGGCTTCAATGTGCACCGCGGTTTCGCCGTAAGACCGAGCCTCTCGCGTGTTGGTGACACCGTACTCGCCGAACAGCACATTCTGGTTGCCCGCAATGCCCAGGCCACCCGAGATGAAGTAGCCGGGAGTGTTCGGGAAGTACTGGCCGGTACACACGTTGGCTACATCGACCGTGGCGTATCCACGCGCCTGGCCGGAGTTCGATGCCGCACAGCGCCCGCCGAACAGACTGGATGCCCGTCCCGAGTGAGCGTCCTGGAGCCCGGTCAGGGTTGCGGCGTCCAAGGGTGCTGGGGGCAGCACTGATCCGCACTGCGGAATGGCACCGGGGCTCGATTGCGGCAAGATCCCGTTGATGAACAGGTCTCCAAGGTCAACTTCCGCGACACCCCGTGCGGGCAGTCGGACATCGAACGAGTAGGTTGGCACGCCGTAGTCGGTCCACAGCGTGACGTGCGCCAACTGCTCGGTTGACGAGCTGTTGCCGATCGTGAAATGGGTGCGCGCACCCGTTCCGTTCAGATCGACTTCGAAGTGCGGGATCAGCAAGGTAGCGGCAGGCACATTGTCGGCGCTGCCGATTGCTGCGTGGGCACTTCCGGCCAACAGGCCAAGACCCAAGCCAAGGGACATCAGTACAGTACGAATCGGATTCATGGGATCTCCTTGAGTCCGCTTAAGGCAGGATCGGATTGGCAGGGCCAAGCGCGGGATTGCCGAGCTGAATGCCGCCAGTGGAATAACCGTAGGGAGCCCCGGTCGAAGCGTCGGCAGGTACCTGACGGAAGTTCAGCCAGGACTGTCGGATCGAGTCGTCACCCAGATTGAGATTGACGAAGACCCAGCCAAGGCTGGCGTTGAGTCCCAGGCTGCTGCCTGAAACCGTACCGGCCGCGCCCGCAAACAGGTTGCCGGTGGGTTGGCCGGTCAAGGTGCCGGTTGCATCGAACACCGACACCAGACGTTGATCGGTTGCCCCGTCAGTGGGCGCACTGCCGCACGTGAACGCTTGAATCGGGGCATTGCTGGTGGTTCGCGGTGCGCGCCAATAGTCGATGCTGGTCCGGCCCTGACTGAAGCGCCCGGCCCATGCGGTCGGCAGCGGTTCACGGTTGTCGGCGGCACTTGGCTCACCGTAGAACGTCAGTGCACTGCCGGTGGTGAGCGGACTGTTGCCACTTGCTTCGATGCTGACAGCCGGTTCGGCCAGCATACGGCGGTTGTTGGCGTCGAAAATGACGTATTCGCCCACCATCACGTTCTGGTTGGTTGCCCGGCCACCGCCACCGCTCGCGAAGTAGCCAGGGTCGCCCGGCCCGTCGTACCCGCAGGAGTTCACGGCATCGATCGTGATGTACCCGCGTGCGACGCCATCACCGTAGTTGCGGCTGCCGCACAGGTTGCCACCAAAGTATTGCGGAGCGGCGCCACCCGTGTGTGCAGCAATCAATTCAGGCCCAATACGGTCGTTTTGACCATCGGGCAGAAATGCCCTGCACGACGCGAAGTTGATGTCCTGCGAGAAGCTGCCCTGAGGCGATATGGAGTTTCCCGGGTCTTGACCGGCACTCGCAGTGCGCGCGTCAAAGCGCTGCACGAACAGATTGCGCATATTCAAGGTTTCCTGATCGTATCCGGTCAGGTAAACGCTGAATCGGTGCGTGGGCAAGCCGTAGTCCGTCCACAGGGTCACATTGCCCAGAATGGCCGTGGCACTGGTGTTCTGGATCGTGATGAAGGTGTTGTTGCCCTGATCGTTCTGCGTGTCCACCTCGAAGTGTGGAAAGAACAGTGTCGCTCCAGGCGACGGATCGATCGAGCCGATGGCCCCATGCGCCAACGTGCAAAAGCCCAACAACAAAGCACCGCCAAGTGCTCGGATCATGATTTTGTCTCCCGCGAAGCGAATCAGCCATCACCACGAATCGGTGCATTGGCCCCGCCGCGATTTGTACCACAAGCACATGCCAAAAGTGAGGCTGACCTTGTATCGCCGGAATGTCTGATCCGTGTGCCGCACAACGAAGGGCCAGCGGATTCGGCCCCAGGAACGACACTGCCCCGGTTGAGCGGGGCAGCGGTTCGAGGAAATCGGAAGGGCCGGCGAGGTGGTTGCTGTGTGCCGCGAATTACTTGCAGCGCACCAGGATGGCCGTGACGTTGTCGGATCCGCCGCCATCGAGTGCGGCCAGAATGAGGTGGTCGACACTTTCCTGCGCCGATAGTTCGGCACGGCCGAGAATGCGGGCGATGTGGTCGTCCTCGACTTCTTCGGTGAGCCCGTCACTGCAGATGAGTACCTGGGTGCCGGGTTTGAGTTCGCCGATCACGGTTTCGACGCGCAGGCTCTGCGGATCGGTGACCCCCAGCGCCTGTGTCACGACATTCCGGTGCGGGTGCGTGCGCGCCTGTTCGGGGCTGATCGCACCTTGCTCGATCAGTTCCCGGACATAGGAGTGATCCTGAGACATTTGTTTGAGTTGGCCATCAGCGAATTGGTAGACGCGGCTGTCGCCCACCCAGCCCACTTCGTACTCGTCACCCTTGACCCGGATTGCCGCGATGGTCGTACCCATCGGCAAGGCCTGCGGGCGGCGGGTCGAGTGTTTGATGATTTCCTCGTCGGCGAGCTGGATCGCACGGACGAGCAACTCGCCATTGCGGATTTCGCGCACGAGCGTGTCGCGGGCGAGGGCAGAGGCGACCTCGCCGTTTTCATGGCCACCCATGCCATCCGCGACGAGATACAAGCCAAGCTCGCTGTCGGCGTAATAGGTGTCCTCGTTGTGCTCACGACGCAGGCCTACATGCGTACAGTGGCCGAACTCGATCGAATTTTGCATGCGTTTGGCTGTTCTTGATAAGTATCGACGATAACGCTGTTTGCCACTTTTGCAAGCGGGTCAGAATTCGATGCGCATTCCGGCCGAGAGGGAGTCGGACGTGGTGCGTTCCTGTCCCATCACGCGTTCGTAGTAAATGAAGCCCGACTTGCCGTTCGCGAACACGCCGGAAAGGCCGAGTCCGAAGTTCAGATAGTCGGTGTCGATCGCGTCGTTCTCGATGATGATGGCCGTGCGAGTCGGATCGAACGCGAAGCGCGACACGATTTCACCCGGATCATCCTCGAACTCCTTGACCCATTCCATTTGGACGTACGGCACCAGAATGCCCCAGTTGGTGCTGGCGGTGTAGCTGACCTTGCCGCCAAAGACGCCCTGCATGCTCTTGATCTCCCGGCCTTCGACCGACAAGGCCAGGCCAGCGCCCGGTCCGTTCGGATTCGACATCGTTTCGGTGTATCCGTCGAAATCGATGCGGGTGTAGTTCAGGCGTGCATAGGGGCCGAATGCCCATGCATTGCGGTTCCAGTCCTTGCCGAACGACACCGAGAAGCTGGTCTGGTCGCCGTCCGGGCTTGCCGACGCAACCTGATTGACCAGAGTCCGGGTACCGTTTGCGCCGGCGATCGAGTAGTTGATGCGGCGTTCGATGTCGAACTGCGTCTGGCCGATGCTCAGCACGGTATCGAGGTAGAAGCTGCGCGGGTGATACCAGCTGACATATCCGGACAAACTGGTGCCCGATGTGTTCGTGCTGCCGCGATTGCCCCGGACATCACTGTCATTGCGATTGAACCCCAGGGCGGCGCCAAGCACGAAGGAGTCATTCAGTCGGTAGTCGACACCTGCGGTGATGCCATAGGTGCGGAAGTCGAACCCGGGATCCTGCTCGAATGGATCCCGTTTGCCGCGACCGATCGTGCCCGACGCAAAGAAACCCCAGCGTGAGAATTGAGCGCCGGCTTCCGGTTCTTCGGCTGCGTTCATGCCGAGGATATTGCTGGGCAGATAACCCATCTGCAACGCACCATCACTGGTGATGAAGGCCAGGTTGTTCTGGAAACCGTTGCCGGCACTGCCGTTGCGCAGGGCGGTCATGCGGTTGTTGAGGTTGTCGAACTGGCCAGTCGCGATGGCCAGGGCCACCTGGTTCTGACCGCCACCCTCGTCGACGAGCAATTCATTCAGTGCGCCGCCGACATCATTGGGGGCGTTGTCCGAATTGGCAACCAGTTCCGAGCAGCGTTGCAGCAGATCAACTTGCAGAGGCGTCGGAGTGGGGATCTGGGACAGCGCCACGCACGAATTGTCGATGACGGCAGCCACGTCACGAACCGCGGGCGGCAAGTTGTCGGTGTTCACAAGGCTCGCGGTCAACGTGAACAGCTTGGGTTCGAGTCCCGGGAAGTCCGGCGCCTTGGCCCGGACCTGGAATTGTGCCGGCAGGTTGACGCGAGCAATCGTCTGCGCGCGACCCTGGTCGTTCGTCAACACTTCCGTCGTATCCACCGTGACGCCGTTCGACACAGGCTCGAAGGCGATGCGCACGTCGCGGACCGGTTGACCACTGGCATTGACGACACGCACCACGAGCGGTGCCGAGGGTTCGCCGGGAGCGAGGTTCTGGCCATCACCGGAGACAATTTCGATGCCGCTGGCTGGCACTTCGCCAGTAGCACTGAACAGGAACTCGCCGACGCCCAGAACATTCGCCTTCACGTCATTGCAACCAGGTGCCGGTCCGAGCGTGAAGCGGTTCGAGGATCGCCCTTGGGCATCCGTGTTGGTCGACGCCGATTGCAGCGTGCCGCCACCGCAGGTGACTGTCCATAGCACGGGTATCCCGGCAAGGCCCTTCGCCTTGGGTTGACCCGGCGGTTGGCTGATCTGCACAACCAGTGGCTCCGGCAACAATTCACCCGGACGTCCCGACTGATTGTTGCCGCCGCCCGCGGACAGACCCGGCGTGAAGGCCGTGGCCGACGCGGTGGCCGTGGCAGCGCCACTCAACGCGGATGCCGTGACGATGACCGGGCCGGCGCTGGCGCCGTAACGAAGGCGCACAAACACCTTGCCATTGCCGTCGGTGGTGGCGTTGTCGATATTCAGGGAGCCGGAGCCGACGATCGAAAAA
>JBEIPT010000157.1:0-8307 GCA_040376895.1 Lysobacteraceae bacterium
CATTTCAACAAACTCCGTTCGGCGTCGATCAGTGCCAGCCTGGCCCCCGGGTTTTCCTTGGGTGAAGCGATCGAAGTTGCCGACGGCGCGTTGCGCAAGGTTGCCCGGGGCGAGGCGACCTACGACCTGTCCGGTCAAACCCGCGAGTTCCGCAAAATCCAGTCGAGCAGCCTGATGCTGTTCGGTCTGGCACTGGCGTTCATCTATCTGGTGCTGGCAGCCCAGTTCGAAAGTTTCGTGGACCCGCTGGTGATCCTGCTGTCCGTGCCGCTGGCGATTGCCGGAGCGTTGCTGACGCTCAAGATCACGGGCGGTTCAATCAACGTCTATTCGCAGATCGGATTGATCACGCTGGTTGGTTTGATCGCCAAACACGGCATCCTGATCGTCGAGTTTGCGCATCAGTTGCGTGCCCGTGGTTTGGGTCTGGTCGAAGCCGCCATCGAATCTTCCAGTCTGCGCCTGCGGCCGATCCTGATGACGACTGCGGCAATGGCCCTTGGTGCGTTGCCGCTGGCGTTGGCCAGTGGCGCCGGTGCGGAAGCGCGTCAGGACATCGGTTGGGTCATTGTGGGTGGCCTGAGTATCGGCACGGTGTTCACGCTGTTTGTGGTCCCGGCGTTCTATGTGTTGCTTGGGTCGTGGCGCGCGGTGCCGGTTGCCGCGCGTTAGCACGACGAGCCAATCACTTGCGTGACTGATTCGCGGGCGCGCCATCCAGTCTGCGCACTGAGACGCCGCTATCCGTTGCACTGTGTCACCAAAGGACATTCACTTCTGTCTTCCGCCTATGCGCTCCATGATGGCCCGGGCAATGAGCCTGCGGCAGCATTGGAACGACCGTGTCAACGAACCCGGGCATCACGCGTTCATGTGATGCTGGACGACCGGACAGCCCCGATGCGCCGGGTCCCATGGCGGTATCCTCTCCGACTCAAATCAACCCAGCTGGACACACAAACCATGACACGTACATTGATCACCCTTGCCCTGTTGTGCCTTGGCACCAATGCCCTTGCCAATTCCGCCTGCGACAAGCCGCGAGACGATTTCGATGGTCTGTATTGCCTGAACAAGGTCTACCAGGAGGCCGACAAGGAGCTGAACGAAAATTACAAGGCACTGGTCGGGCAACTCGATGCGGATGGCAAAGCCAAGCTGAAGAAGGGCCAGATCGGCTGGATCAAGGAGCGCAACAACGAGTGCAGCCGCAAGGACGATACGGGCTTCTATGTGAACTTGAGTTGCGCCACCGAGAAGACGATCAGCCGCGCGCAGTTTCTGAAAGACCGCTCACGTGAGTGCGTCAGCAGTGGCTGCATGAACAGCAAGCTCTGAATCGAATGGTGCTTTCCCGGTCACGCATCGGATGCCCCTGAACGCGAACCTGCTCGCGCCTGCTGGCGGTGGGGCTAGTGCGCCTGAGAGGGCGCACTGTGTTTCTTGAAGTCGGCAAGCATGGCGAGATCGACAGTCGCTTCTCCGAAATCGCCGGGCGCGCGATTTATGGTCACCTCAAGTGGCGTGTGCTTTCTGCAGTTTGCCGGTTCGCCAGGTGAACCAGGGGCCTGCGAAAGTCAGCAGGAAATACATCATGCCCCCTGCCGTCGCGCGCCAGGTCGGCGCGTCGGCAGGGCAGGTCGCGGCCACCAGGATCGATAGCGCGCCGATGGTCACATTCAAACGCCAGCGCATGGCATGCAGGCGCGTAAGCGCCAGTTCAAGCGGATCCAGCCCCACTGCCACGGCACGTTTCAGGGCGTGTTGGTAGAGCAAGGTCATCACCGTCGACATGGCCGTGAACGATCCGCCAAAGACCATGAACACGATCTGCAGGTCGGCGATGCTGCGGATTTGGTACGTGCTCGGCAACCAGCCGCTGCTGAGCCACGCGAACATGCTGGCGAACTGCACGCGCAGCGGGTAGACAAAGATCATGACCAGAAAGACCAGAAGCAGGCCGAGCACGGTTGAGCGGCCGTCATCGATGCCGTAACGGCGGCACCACGTGTTGTGGGCATACCAGAACTGCGCGAGCAAGATGAAGCTGGCCCCGAACGCCGGAATACCCTTGAGCGCCAGCAAGAGTTCATCGCTGTTCTCCGGGAGCGCGTCGAACGAGATCACCAGCAGCGTCAGGACAAATGCGAACGCCGCATCGACGAAGGTCTCCAGTCGCGTTTGCGTGTCGCCCCTGTTGAAGAACCCGTCTTCGCGCCGAAGTCCGATGGATACGTTCATGAGCACTGGCCTGTCTGCTTGATCCGGCGGCAAAGGTAACATTCCGGCGTTCTGGATCGCAGCTGTGCTGCGGTGTTGGTCGCGCCGAATCTTGACGAAGCCTCGATTGCGTGTTTCGAACGCTTGCGGCACAGTGATTGCCAGTGGTCAAACGTATTTCTGCGGGACCGATCGAGGTGTCATGAAACGACGCGAGTGGGTGAAGGGTTTTTCGGCGGCCGTGGCCGGTTCGGTCCTGATGGGGCTTGGCGCTTGCAGCACCGGTTCATCGATGCGGAGGGCTGTGGCACCTGAAGGCCTGTTGGCGTCGCTGCCGGAGCCTTGGTTGTCCCGGGTGGCCGATCCGGCGCACCAGTTCCGCATGCAGGTGACGGTCTTTGATCCATCCCGGCAACGCTGGCCCCTGGGCCTTCACCATGAGCGGCATGGTCTCGACGACCGGTCGTGGTTCGCACCCGGCAGCTGGGTGAAATTGCCGTTGGCACTATTGGCCGTCGAGCGGATGGAAGCGCTGGGACTGGGTATTGGTGCAAGGATTCATCTCGACACGCCGCCCGCGACGGGTGAATGGGCTGCTGACGAAGCCCAGGCCGAGTCGCTTCTCCGAACCATCCGACGGGTCTTCGTGATCAGTGACAACGCCGCCGCGAATCGTTTGTACGAGTTTCTCGGGCAAGATCTCATTCACGATCGACTTGCCGCACTGGGATACCCGAACGCGCGATTGGTGTCGCGAATCGGATCGTCGGACGTTTCTGCGAATCGGCGTTCGGTGGCCGTTCGTGTCGTCGATGCCGAAGGCGGCACGCGGTTTGCGCGCGCGGCCGTCGAAACTGCGGTCGCGCGTTCGTTTCCGCATGGCGAGGCTCGCTCCGGTTTTGGCTGGTTGGAGGGTGACCGGGTGATTGCCGGGGCACATGATTTTTCGACCAGCAACTTTCTGGCGCTCGGAGACATGCACACGATGTTGCTGGCATTGATCACGCCGGAAGCAGTGCCTGTGTCGCAGCGCTGGCGAATCAGCGAAGCGGCGCGATTGGCGGTGCTGACTGAAATGGGGCATTGGCCACGAGAGTCGTCCGACCCGAGCTACAGCGAAGCCCAGTATCCGGATCGGTATGCCAAGTTTCTGCTGCCGCAAGGTGACGCGAACCGTTGGCTGCGGCTCTATGGCAAGTGTGGCCAGGCGTTCGGTTATCTCAATGATGCACAATGTGTGCTGGATACACGGACCGGGCGTCAGGTGCTGGTCTCAGCGTCCATCCACGTGAACGCCGACGGCATCTTCAACGACGATGTCTACGAGTACGACGACGTGGGATTCCCGTTTCTCGCGGGGCTCGGGCAGGCTGCGCTCGATTCCGCGTGAGGGCGCGATGTCGTGACGTTTGTTTCACTGAACCGCAGCCAACGGAAGCGGTGATAACGGAACTTCTGTTGGGTACTCCAGTCTGAGTAACGTCCCGAGGGTTTCGCATTCCTTCGGGGCGTTCTCCGGTGTAGCTCAACTTGTCCTGGAACGTCACGACACCTCCGCGCCGGCTTGTGCTGTCCCCACAGGCCCACTCCCCCCAAGACAGGCCGGCGCGGGGACTTTCTTGCTCAGTTCGCGCAAATGGATCTTGTGGGAGCGTAAGCCGCCTTACAACACCGCCGAAATGGCATCCGAAAGCCGTTCAGCTGCAACGATCTCCAGGCCAGCCGGTGTTTTCTTCGGGGCATTGGCTTTCGGCACGATGAGCTTTTCGAAGCCGTGCGAGAGCGCTTCGCGAATTCGCTCTTCACCGTTCGGCACGGGGCGGATTTCTCCGGACAAACCAACTTCGCCAAAGGCAGCAATGCGGCTGCCGAGTTTGCGGTCGCGGAAACTCGACAGGATCGCCAGCAGCACCGGCAGATCAGCCGCCGTTTCCTGCACGCGTAATCCGCCGACGACGTTGACGAAGACATCCTGGTCGTACAGGCTGATGCCACCGTGTCGGTGCAGCACGGCCAACAGCATCGCCAGTCGATTCTGTTCAAGGCCGAGTGTCACCCGACGCGGATTGGCCAGCGGTGACTGGTCGACCAGTGCCTGCACTTCGACGAGCAAGGGCCGCGTGCCTTCGCGCGTGACCATGATCATCGAGCCACTCGCCGACGATTCGTGGCCGCTGAGGAAAATCGCCGATGGATTCGGCACTTCCTTCAGCCCCTTGTCGCCCATCGCGAACACACCGAGTTCGTTGACTGCACCGAAGCGGTTCTTGAACGCACGCAATACGCGAAAACGACTGCCGGCATCCCCTTCGAAATACAGCACCGCATCGACCATGTGCTCGAGCACACGCGGCCCCGCAATGCCGCCTTCTTTGGTGACATGACCGACGAGAAACACTGCCGTGCCACTTTCCTTGGCGAACCGCACGAGTTGTGCCGCCGAGTCGCGCACCTGACTGACCGAGCCCGGCGCAGCCGTGATGGCTTGCGAGTACATGGTCTGGATCGAGTCGATCACCAGCAGGTCGGGTTTTTCCCGGCGCGCGATCTCGATGATCTGCTCGATCTCGGTTTCGGCAAGCGCCTGCAATCGGGTGATGTCGAGACCCAGCCGCCGGCCGCGTGACGCGACTTGGCCCAAGCTCTCTTCACCGGTCACATACAGGGTCGGCTTCGGCAGTGCGGCCAGCGCCTGCAGCAGCAATGTGGATTTGCCGATGCCCGGATCACCGCCGATCAACACCACCGAACCCCGAACGAGCCCTCCGCCGAGCACACGATCCAGTTCGCCGATGCCAAGCATCTGGCGGACTTCGTCCTTTTCTTCAATGCTGGACAAAGCGCGGATCTGCCCCGGCGTGGCACCGGCATAACCGCCCTGACGGGTCGGGCCGGCAACCACCGGCTTGGCTACACGCAGTTCACTCATGGTGTTCCACTCACCGCAGTCGGCGCATTGGCCAGCCCACTTGCTGGCCTCACCCCCACACTGGTTGCAGACAAAAACCGACTTGGCCTTGGCCATCAAGGTTGCTCCAAAAACATCACGCGTTTGGTGACACCACACGTGAGTTCATAACTGATGGTGTCGGCTGCGGCCGCGACGTGTTCGACCGGCAAGGAGTCGCCCCACAAGGTGACACGTTCGCCGACACGGACTTCCGGGAATTCGTCGAGGTCGATGGACAGCAGATCCATCGAAACCCGGCCCAGAACGCGCGACCGTCGGCCACGCAACAACACGGGGCCGCCGGTGCCGACATGGCGCGGGTATCCGTCGCCGTAGCCCATGGCGACCACGCCGACACGCTGCGCCTTCGGGCACACGTAGGTGCCCGCATAACCGATCCGCTCGCCAGCAGCGAACGTCTGGATGGCAATCACCTTGGACGACAGATGCATCACTGGTTTGAACCCGAGATCGGAGCCGGTCTGATCCGGCGACAAACCCAGACCATAGAGCAAGCCGCCTGGTCTGACCCACTCATGGTGCGCACCGGGCATGTGGCAAATCGCAGCCGAATTGGCGAGTGATCGCGCCACCGGCAGATCACGTGTGGCCAGATCGAAGCGGGTCATCTGCGATGCGTTTCCGGGGTCGGTGGAGACATCCGAATTCGCGAAATGACTCATCACGGACAGATCCGGATGGACTTGCGGCAGCTCGCGGAGTTGGCGAACCAACGCACCGGCGCGGGCGTGCGGAAAACCCAGCCGATGCATGCCGGTATCGAGCTTCAGCCAGATGCGCAAGGGCCGCGGATCCGGATCGGACTTCACCATCGCCAGTTGATCGTCATGGTGCAGCACCACGTCGAGATCGAGGCGGCGCACTTCGGCCAGATCGGCAGGTTCGTCGATGCCGGACAACACGACAATCCGCTGGCGATGCCCGGACGCACGCAGCCTCAAGGCATCGGCGATCGCCGCAACGCCGAAAGCATCGGCCGATGCCAACGCACGGGCCACACGCTCGAGCCCGTGGCCGTAGCCATCGGCCTTGACGACCGCCATGACCTTGCTGCGCGGTGCGAGGGTCCGCACGCGTTCGAGGTTGTGCTGCAAGGCCGGCAGCGAAATGCTGGCGATGGCCGAACGACTCATTCGAAGCTGCCGCTGTAGTTCTGGTTCGCGTGGTTCTCGAACTTCGTGTACTGCCCGAGGAAGGTGAGCTTCACCATGCCGGTCGGACCGTTTCGCTGTTTGCCGATGATGACTTCGGCCAGGCCCTTGTCGGGTGATTCCTTGTTGTAGTACTCGTCGCGGTAGATGAACAGGATCAAGTCGGCGTCCTGTTCGATAGCGCCCGATTCGCGCAGGTCGGCCATGACCGGACGCTTGTCGGTACGCTGTTCGAGCGATCGGTTGAGCTGCGACAGCGCAATCACCGGAACGTGAAGTTCCTTCGCCAGCGCCTTGAGGCTTCGCGAAATCTCGGAGATTTCAGTGGCACGGTTTTCCTTGTTGCCTGGCACGCTCATCAACTGGAGATAGTCGATGACGATCAGGCCGAGGTCGTGTTCACGCTTCAGGCGACGTGCGCGTGATCGCAGTTCGACCGGCGACAGGGCCGGTGTGTCGTCGATGAATATCTTTGATTCCGACAGCAGGGTGATCGCCGAGGTGACGCGCGGCCATTCTTCGTCGGCGAGTTCGCCGGTACGAAGGTGCTGCTGATTGATGCGGCCGAGTGACGAGATCAGACGGAATGCCAGCTGTGACGCCGACATTTCCATCGAAAACACCGCGACGGCCTTTTTGGTTTTCAGCGCGCAATATTCGGCCATGTTCAGTGCCAGCGCGGTCTTGCCCATGGATGGACGGGCTGCGAGGATGATCAGGTCGGAGGGCTGCAGGCCGGTGGTCATGTTGTCGAAATCGGTGAAACCGGTCGGCACGCCGGTGACCTGTCCGCGATTTTCGTACCGATGCTGCAACTGGGCAAAGGCGTCCTTGACCGCAAACCGCATCGAGGTAAACCCCTTCTTGCCGCGCGCGCCGGCCGCGGCAATCCGGAAGACCTTCTGTTCGGCGCCCTCGAGGATTTCCTGCGTGCTGCGGCCTTCCGGCAGGAACCCGTCGTTGGCGATTTCAGTGCCGGCTTCGATCAACTGGCGCAGTACGGCCTTCTCGCGAACGATTTCGGCGTAGGCCGTGATGTTCGCGGCACTGGGTGTGTTGTTCGCGAGTTCGAGAATGTAACTGGAGCCACCGACGAGCTCAGCGATGCCCTGGGTCTCGAACCATTCACCGAGCGTGACCGCATCAGCCGGTGTGCTCTTGTTCTGCAGCTCACCGATCGCGCGGAAAATGAGTTGGTGGTCGTGTCGGTAGAAGTCTCCTTCAACCAGTTTGTCGGCGACCTTGTCCCATGATTCGGGGGCAAGCATCAGGCCACCCAGCACTGCCTGTTCTGCCTCGATCGCATTCGGGGGAACGCGGAGACTTTCGATGCTGCGATTGGATGGACGAAACGATTCCGGACGGGCGGCCATGGTATTTTCAATCTTCATGTTGGCGAGCCTGCCATGGTAGTCCGGCATGGGGTGGGTAGGTTGCGTATAAACCTGTGGATTACTTCTGGAAAACCTCGGGCAGAGCATGTTCCGGGGCTGTCTCAAGGGCTGAGAACATGAATCGACGCGAATGGCTGGCATTTCTTGCTCTGCTGCCGCTGGCAGGCCCGGCAAGCGCGTTGGCGCCCAAACTGGTTCCAGCACGGGGTGTCCGATTTGTCGCCCAGGGAGATGCCGACTACGCAGCCTCACGAGGGGGCTTCGCCAAACGGGTCCTGCGTCAGCCGGCGGTCCTGGCGATATGTTCGGAGGTTGATGGTGTCCGTCGTGCGCTCGACGTGGCAGCGGAATCCGGCCTCAAGGTGGGTATTCGCAGTGGCGGTCATTGTTTCGAGGGTCACGGACTGATCGAGGGCGGCTTGCTGATCGACGTGTCGGCGATGAATGGCGTGGCGGTCACGAATGAGCGCGCCGCAATCGGTCCGGGTGCCAAATTGGGGGGTGTTTACCAACAGCTGGGGGCCGCCGGGCGTTTGTTGCCGGCAGGGTCCTGTGCCGGGGTGGGTGTTGC
>JBEIPT010000241.1:0-5914 GCA_040376895.1 Lysobacteraceae bacterium
AACTCGTCGCCGCCCAGCCGTGCGACGGTATCGGTCTCTCGGACCGTGGTGACGATACGCGCGGCAACCGCTTTGAGCAGACGATCGCCGGCCGCATGGCCCATCGAATCGTTGACGTGTTTGAACCGATCCAGATCGAGGAACAACAGTGCCACCTGACTGCCGAACCGGCGCGCACGGATCAACGAATGTGCCAGGCGTTCGGCCAACAAGGTGCGGTTGGGCAAGCCGGTCAGCGTGTCATAGTTCGCCAGGTACCGGAGTTCCTGTTCGGCACGTTTGCGATCGGTGATGTCGGTGAGTACCGCCACCCAGTGCGTGCGCTGGCCCGCCGCATCACGGACTTCACTCATTTCCAGCCAGGCGAGGAAGTGCTCACCGTCCTTGCGTTTCTGCCAAAGTTCGCCGCTCCAATGGCCGTTGCCGAGCAGACCACGGCGCAGCTCCTGGTAGAACTCGCGCGGATGCTGGTCGGAATCAAGCACGTCGGAACTGATCTGAGTGATTTCTTCGGCGCGATACCCGGTGATCCGCGTGAACGCTGGATTGACCGACACGAAGCGATGATCGAGATCGGTGACGCAGACCGCTTCGCTCATGCTGGCAATGACTTCGCGCGCAATGCGCTGGTCGCGGTCGCGTTCCCGAGCCTCGGAGATGTCGCGGAACGTGCCTGAGACGCGGACGACCCTGCCTTGTTCGTCGCGGGCCACGGCACGGCCGCGCGCCATGATCCAGGCATAACGGCCGTCGCGGATGCGCACGCGGTATTCCGCCTCGTAGTGGTCGGTGCGCCCTTCGATATGGTCGTCGAGCGCGCTGCGCACCCGATGCAAGTCCTCCGGATGGACGCCGAGTCGGGCCCAGTCGTCTTCGGATATTTCGGCCTGTCCCGTCAGCCCGGCAAACTCGCTGGGGCCGGAGATCGACATGTGACGACGCACGAGATCCCAGTCCCAGAACCCGTCGCGACTGGCCCACAATGCCAGCGACAATCGCTCGTTGAGAATCCGCTGTTGTTCGCTCTGGGTTTGCCACATGGCAAGTTGCCGGCGACGACGAACCAGATATCCCAGTCCGAGCGCGAAGGCTGCCGCGATGGCGAGCCAACGCACCCATGCCCGTTGCCACCAGTACCCTTTCACCTGCACTTGCACGTTCAGGACGCGCGGACTGAATACTTGATCGTGGTTGGTGCCGCGGATTTCCACGCGGTATTCGCCCGGGATCAGGTTGGTCAGCGTTACTTCGTGTCGGTTGCCCAGTCGCAGTGGTGCCGCATCGAGGCCATGGACCTGGTACTCGAACTCATTCCGTTCCGGCGCCGTGAAGTCGAAGGCTGCAAAGCCCAGTGCGAGCACACGCTGACCTGCGTCGAGTTGCAGCGTTGGCATGCCGCGCGCCGTGAACACCGGATGCGCCACATCTCCGACCTGATAACTCGTCAGTGCGATTTCCGGTGCAAAGTCACTGGGTTGGCCAATTTCGACGCCAAAGAAGTTGAGGCCTTGGGTGCCGCCGAATGCAATCCTGCCGTCCGGCAGTACGGCATACGCACCACCGTTGAATTCCAGGCCTTGCAGACCGTCCTGCAGTCCGAAGTTCTGGACTTGTCGTGTACCCGGATCAACCCGGCTGATGCCACCGTTGGTGCTGACCCAGATTCGGCGGTCACGATCCTCGGCGATGCCGTAGATGGTGTCGTTCGCCAGGCCTTCGGTCGTGGTGAATGTTTCAAACGCGGTATCCGGACCGGTGTAACTCCGTGTCCGGTTCAATCCGTTGTGTGTCCCGACCCAGATCGTGCCATCGGACCCTTCCAGGATGCTGCGCACCAGATCGCCGGTAAGTCCGGTATTGCCTTCTTCACGTTTGCCGATGCGCACGAGGCGGTCGTTGTCGGGCTCGTAAACGTTGAGGCCAGTGAGGGTGCCGATCCAGATCCGCCCGGCCCGATCTTCATGCAGCGCCAGAATCATTGGATGCCACAGGCTGCCATCGGCAGCAGAATCGGTGCCGGCGGACCAATACCGCCAGGTGTCGAGACTGGGATCGTGGCGGACGAGACCCGCGTCGAACGTGCCGATCCAAAGACTGCGGTCGCGTGCCACGATCAACGAACGGGCATCAGCCACCGGCAGGCCGGTCTGTCGCGCAGGGTCAATCGGCAAAGCGCGTGCACTTGCGGTTCGAGGTTGGAACTGGAACACGCCCTGGTTGCTGGCCACCCACAGAGCGCCGTCGTCATTGGCTGGACGAATCGCGAATATCCGCGGCCCGGTCGGCCCGGCACTGCCGCCGGCTAGTTCGGGTGCGCGCGCAGCCAGCAGCGGAGCCGTGTGGTTCACGATTTCCCGGCTGCTCAGGTCGTATCGTTTGAGGCCGGCCCCTTCGGTGCCGATCCACAAGCCATGGTCACCATCCGGCAGCAGTGCACGAATATTGTTATTGGCCACTTCATCAGCGGTGCCAGACCCCGGATCAAACAGGTACGAAAACTTGGCGCCGGCTGGGTCAGTGCGGGCGAAGCCGTGGACGTCACCACCCACCCACAACAGGCCGGATCGGTCGCGCATCAGCTTCCGGACACTGTCTTCGGGCAAGGTTCCCGGCAGGCGTGGGTCGTGCCGCAAGTGCGAAATCAGGCGGCCATTCCGCGACAGCACCAGAAGGCCAGCGCCGCGAACGGCAATCCAGACCCGCTGGAGATTGTCTTCTTCGATATCGGCGATGCCGGTATTCGGCGGCTCGATGGTGTCGGCTGAAGGCCAGACGGTTTCGACCTGCGTTTCGGTCAATCGAAGAACCCGTGACCGACTGCCGGCAAACACAACATCACCTGCGGTGCAATGGACGGCGCTCCAGTCGCTTTCGGCAGCGGCAACCCGCGCCGGCACGCGCACGTCCCGGGCAATCCGGAACAGGCCGGATTGGCTGGCGACCCAGAGATCCCCGTTCGGGCACAAAGTGAGGTCGCGAATGTCGGGCTCACTGCTGCCGGGTCCATTGAGCAGAACTGCGCTGCGTTGCAGCGTGGGGTCGATCAACTCCAAGCCTGCCCCGGTGCCGATCCACAGGCCGCGTGCCGGGTCAAAAGCCAAGGAGTTGATGTAACTCGTTCGCGGCAACGCACCTTCGCGATCCGGAATTTGGCTGAATTGGCCCGAGTCGGGGCTCCTGTAGCTCAGGCCGCGCCGACTGCTACCGACCCACAGACGGCCTTCGGTGTCCTCCGCCAGGGCGGTGACAAAGCTGTCCGGCAAGGTATCGGAGCGATCAGGCTGGTGCTGGAATCGCAGGAATTCGTAGCCGTCATAACGATGCAACCCGCCCTGGGTGCCGATCCAGAGGAATCCGGTGTGGTCCTGCAGAAGCGCATTGACGGTGTTCTGCGCCAGATCTTCGCGCCGTCCAGTGCGTTCGAAAAAGAAACTTCGTTCCGTGGCAAGTGCGCTGGTTTCGGGCTTCGTCCGTATCGGACGGGTCGCCGCCCAGCATTGGCCGAGCGCCAACGGGCCCAGCAGGCAGAGGGCCAGCAAGGGCGCGAGCAGACTGTGTCGCGAGCGTTGGCGGGGCAGTGAAAGCACACCCCGAGCATATCGGATTGTGTCGGGGAGTTCGCCCTATCGAATGGGGCTCCAACAGGCAGTTGAAACACAGCCGACCGGAACCGAAAAGCCCGCCGGAGCACATTGCCCGCAGGATGCCAGCCGCCCATGGCCTACAATGGCGGCCATTTCCCGAAGGGTTCGGTATGGACTACCTGCAACTGGATGAACAATTGCGTCGTTGGCAGGTGGGCATGGATGCCGCCGAGTTCCATGGCGCGCTCAGCGCCCACCTGATCTGCGAGGGCAGCACCTCGGCCGTCGTGATTGCCGAACAGATGGCACTCGATTCCCTGCGGGAGCTCGTGGAGACCGATTCCGTATGCGCCGATGATCTGGCGACGATGGCGAATGATGTGCGCGCGCAGTTGGACAGCGAGGACCTCGCGTTCGAGCCGCTGCTTCCGGAATCCGATGCTGCCGTGGCGGAACGTGCCAATGCGCTGTGCGCTTGGGTGCGCGGTTTTCTGGCCGGGCTGGCAATGTCCGGTCGCTTGCGCCAGCGTGGTCTGGACGAAGAGGGCGAAGAGTTGGTCGCCGACCTCGGCCGGATCGCCGCCAGCGAATTGGAAGCCGAAGATGATGAATCCAGCGAACTGGACCTGATGGAAGTGGAAGAATTCGTGCGCATGGGCGTGTTGTACCTGCGCGATGAACTCGGTGCCCGCGCGAAGCCACGATCCGAGACCCGGCATTGAGCACGCCGGGCATCACCCTCGCCGAATACCAACGTCGCCGCAAGCAACTGATGCGGATGATGGGCGCGGATTCGATCGCGTTGCTGGCGGCTGCGCCAGAGCGCATCCGCAATCGCGATTCACACTATCCCTACCGTCAGGACAGCGACTTCGCCTGGCTGACCGGATTTGATGAACCCGATGCGGTTCTGGTCTTGATTCCCGGACGCAAGGCCGCAGAAACCGTGTTGTTCCTGCGCGATCGCAATCCTCAGATGGAACGCTGGGATGGCGAACGTTTGGGGCCTGAGCGAGCTCCTGCCAAGTTGGGTCTGGACGACGCATTCCCGATCGAGGACATCGACGACATTCTGCCGGGTCTGATCGAAGGCAGAAGCAAGGTCTACTATCACTTTGGTCGCGATGCCGGATTCGATCACCGTGTGGTTGGCTGGATCGAGCGGATTCGGGCCGAGGTCAAGAAAGGCGCGCGGGCGCCGCATGAGTTCGTTGACCTGGCGCACAGTCTTCATGACCTGCGACTGTACAAGTCGAAATCGGAAGTGGCCGTGATGCGCGAGTCGGCGAGGATCGCCGGTCTTGGTCATTTGGCAGCCATGCGTGCTGCGCGACCAGGACTCCGTGAGTCCGACCTGCAAGCCGAATTCGAATACGTGCTGCGCCGGAACGCTGCGGTCAATTCCTATGAGCCGATCGTCGGCAGCGGTGACAACGCTTGCGTGCTGCACTACCGCGCCAATCGTGCGCCCCTGGTCGACGGTGACCTGGTGTTGATCGATGCCGGCGCCGAGTGGCAATGGTACGCGTCGGATATCAGTCGCACGTTTCCGGTCAACGGTCGGTTCAGCGGGCCGCAGCGGGCCTTGTACGAGTTGGTTCTGAAAGCGCAGCGCGCAGCGATTGATGAGGCGCGCCCAGGCCGACCGTTCACGGCGATGCATGATGCCGCCGTCAGAGTGCTCGCACAGGGCATGCTGAAGGTCGGCTTGTTGCAGGGCACGCTGGCGCAGGTGCTCAAGGAACACAGTTACCGTCGATACTACATGCACAAGACCGGTCATTGGCTGGGGCTCGACGTCCACGACGTCGGCGACTATCGTGTGCACGATCAATCACGCTTGCTCGAAGCGGGCATGGTGCTGACGGTCGAACCCGGCATCTACGTGCCGGCCGACGATGCCGATGCGCCCGAAATCTTCCGCGGAATCGGCATCCGGATCGAAGACGATGTGCTGGTGACGCGCGGTGAGCCGGAAATCCTCACTGAATCGGTCCCGAAAACGATTGCCGAGATCGAAGAACTCATGGCCGAAGCGCGATGAGCCTGCGCTTCAAGCTGTTCCTCGTGGCGCTGGTTGCGTTGGTGTTGCCGTGGGCCGGATTCCAGTTCGTGCGGCAGATGGAAGTGTTGCTGCGCGAAGGCCAGGAAGCTGCACAACTCGATGCCGCCGAAGCGCTTGCCCGTGCTTTGGTCGCCACTGCGCCGGAGTTGCCCTTGGCAGCGCGGGCAGTGCAGGTCGCGCCGGTCCCGGTTGGTCTCCTGCTGGATGGCTCCGGTGATGACTGGGCGTCGGTCGAAGCCTTGCCGGATCACTCCGGTGTGCAGAC
>JBEIPT010000079.1:0-11398 GCA_040376895.1 Lysobacteraceae bacterium
GGTGGAAGTCCAGGCATTGTTGTCCGATATTCAATTGCGTCAGGAGCGCTGGCGAGCGGAGCGCCCCGCCTTTGGGTCGACTGCAGAGCTGGGCATTCTACGGCTGCTCGAGGACCACCCGTCGTCCCGTTGGTATTTGGTAGCGCTTCGTCAAAACGGTCCGAACTCGTATTTGCTGTCCGCCCAAGCCAAAGGCAGCCAGTCTGAAGACCACCAGGGCGACTCATCCTGTGCCGAATTAGTGGTCACTAGGGAATCCCGATTGCCGGCGTCTTGCTGGTAGACCCGGCCGTCGATCAGCGAGGCGTTTTGAAACCGAAACGCAGCGGGCCTTGCGACACTGGTCATCTGGTCCGACACTAGGCACCTTGGTTGAGGGTGTCTCATGTCCAACGAGAAGATCATCGCAGTGGTAGGGGTCAGCGAAGAGTTGACCGCGCACATGCGTCTTTTGCTGCGCCGGGCGATGCCAGTCCTCGGGCAAGCATGGAAGTGGGGCCTGGAAGACATCGCCGACCTGATCGTGATCAATCCGCGCGATCTGGCCGGTCAAATGGCGCGGACGCGCGCTCAGGCGTCGGGCGTCCGTTGTGCGGTAGTGCTGCATGACGGTATGCCGGATGAACCGGGTTTTACGCTGCGCGTGCCGTTCAAGCTGGAGTCGTTCGTCGAGGTCATGCGCGGTGCCGCGCGACCTTCGGTCACGTCGGACGCGCAGATCGGCCATGCCGACGAAGACTTCTACTATCGATCCAACGACGCCCCACCAGGCCAGCAAACCGGCGCCGGTGATTTTTGGACGCGTGCCCGTGCACGTGCGGAAGCAACGGCCGCGGAAACGGTGTCGGATCAGCATCAGGCGTATCTCAGTCGAGATTCGGGCATCGCGCTCGGGCTGGACGAAATGTTGAAGGCCAATCCGGCTGCACTGAAAGTCGCGCCGAAACCAGTGGTGACGCTGGATGACCATGTCACGATTCAGGCAGCCCCGAGCGGCGGAGCCCGCGCCGACAAGCGCCAGGGCGACTCGGTCCGCGGCATTCTCGGCGAAACCTTCAGCGACGACGAACTGCTGCGTTTCGCGAAGGACGAAGTCGACCCAGGTCACGCCACCTTGCGCGGCATTCTCGATGGCTCGGAAGTGGCCGCCCCCTCGCAGCTGCAGACTGATGAGCTGCCGGCATTGATCGTGGATCCAAAGAATCGACTGGTGTATGCGGAAGCGCCATTGTCGGCATTGGCACCCTACTGCCAACAGTCCATACCACTGAAGTCTCTGCGGGTACTGACCTCGCGCGACCTCAACGAAGTTCGGACACGTGCGACGGCCTATCCCTACAACGACGTGATCTGGCTCGACCAGATCATGAAGGGCACCGGCCATCTTGGACGCAAGTTCGACCCCGCCGGTACATTCCGGATCAAGCGGCCGGTCACGGCCGAACGGGATTTCCGGAGTCACGGGCGGATCGTCGACATCATGCTCGGCCCAGCCCGACGCCTGAACGAAATCGCCCAGGAAGCCGGCGCGAGCATGGATGACGTGTTCAATCTGGTGAACGCGTACGACACCATCGGCGAACTGGAATGGTTCCCCAAACAGCGCCAGCCACTGCCCGGCTCGAATGCCAATGCCGACAAGAGCCTGCTCGGCAAGATCAAGTGGCCGTTCGGCAAGAAAAGTTAGCGGCTGAGGCTGCAAAGGGCACACCCAGTAGCGGCTTCTTCAGGAGCATCTTCTGTGGGAGCGGTGGGTTTGCCTGAACACCTCTCAACCCTGCCCGAAGATCCATCGGGGGGACGATCGCTGCGGCGCTGCCTCGGGGCTAACCTGTGGGAGGGGTTAGGCAAACACTTCGCGGCTTTGGCCGCGATGAACAGGCAACTCGGCAGCCCCTTTCGCGGCTAAAGCCGCTCCCACAGTCATAACTCCGCGGCGAAAGAAGAGGCGAAGTTTCGGATGGGCCGCAGCCCTCCCTGATGTCCGGGAGGGGTTGGGAGGGGCCTAGGCAAACACTTCACCCTTGTGCTTCGCAATGCGAAGCACAAGGAGCGCGCCTGTTGCGCTCAACACGCCTGCCGGAACGCCCTCGCGCCAACCTCGATGCCTTCCGGATGATCGTCGACCGCGGTCGCGATGATCAGGAAGTAGTCGTCGCTGCCGATGATGCCGCGATACAAGGGCAATCGTTCCGGCCGTTTGCCGCCGGCAAGTACCGGCACCGCCGCCCGCACCGCACGCATCGGCCCACAACATTCGGCAAGTACGGCCGCCTCGGCCGCGTTCGCGGCACGCGGTTCCGTGCCGCCGGCAAATTCGCCGGGCATCATGATCAGATCGGCGCCACTGAGTCGGCAGAGCTGGGTCCACACTGCCTCGCTGATGCCGACATGCAACGGGCGCACCAGGCCATCCACACCAGCATTGTGCGCGAGTACGATGAAGCCCAGCTCACGCGCGCGGCGGATCGCACCGAACCCGTTCAATCCAGGAGCCACCAGCACACCATCGATGCCGTGGCGCTTGGCGCATTCTGCGATCACTTCGAACTGGTCTTCGGCAATGAGATTCGCGAATAGAAGTTTGCGCTCGCCGGTTTCGGCAACGAGCCGCTCACGCAACGCAGCAACTCGCTGGTAGCGCTCGTCGATGTTCGAAGGCGCAAGGTCCTCGGACAACTCGTCGTCCTTGATCGCATCGAACCCACCCCGCAGCACCGGCTCGATGACCTGGAGCAACTGGTTCGTATCCAAACCCACAGCAGGCCGTGTGGAGCGACAGAAGAACGGTCGACCATAGACGCCGAGTCGCTTGCGGAAACCTTCCGCGCCGAAATGCGGACCGGGAAACGCCGCCTCGAAGGCCTCCGGCAATCTCAGTTCGATGAGCTTCGCAGCATCGAGGAATCCCAGACGGGCGATCTCGCCATAGCAGTGGTTCAGCAGGCAACTGGCAGTCGGCTTGAGATTGGCAGTCGGATACGCAATCACCACCTCATAAGCGATCGCTTCGGAAGCCGTCGCCACATCGGCGTAGACCGAGGTGGTCAGTCGATACCGTGGCAACGCACGAACACCACTCGGCCCCAGATTATCGATCGACACCACTCGCGCCGTATGGGCACGCAGCTCCAGATCACCAATCGGCAGGCTGGTCGTACAGGCGCTCTGTTCGCGTGCCATGGCGAGCGTGACCACGTCGACCGGCTGGGCCGTGACGATGCGGTAGCGCGCAAACACATACAGTGCGGGATCAAGTTCGGCGGACCAGCGAAACCACTCGGCGTGTTCGGTCGACAGCGATTCGGAACTCATGGGGTGTCCTGGTTGTGAACGGCGACGATCTGCTGCGCCAGGCGCCAGTCGTTCGGTTCGGTGATTTTGATGTTGTCGGGTTCACCGGGTACGGCGAGCAAGGGTACGCCGAGTTCGACCGTCAGCTGCCAGATGGTCTGGCGCTGCAGACCCATTGTGGCGGCACGATCGAGGATCGATTCCAGCAGTTCGCGACGGAATGCCTGCGGCATCTGCGGCAATCGGTATTCGGAGGCAGCGATCGCCTCGATGACCCGGCCTTCGCCATCGACGCGCGCGCAAGGCACCAGCGCAGGCACGAATGCTCCGGCAGCGCCGGTTCGCGCCGCGGCATCGATCACACGTCGGCACAGCGCGACGCTCAGCAACGGACGCGCGATGTCGAGCAACAGCACGATGTCGCCCCGTGCGTGCGGCAGCAGACGGGCGAAGGTTTCCTGGCGGGACGCACCGCCTTCGAGCAACACGACGCGATGGTCAACCTGACCTCTCGCCGTGTCCTGGAAACCGTTCGGAATCGCTGCGTGAACGTCATCGGTCAGGGCCAAGGCGGTATGGGCAACACGAGCGAGCAGGGATCGACCTTCAAGCTCCAGAAAAGCCTTCGGGCCCAATCCCAGGCGGCTGCCAATGCCTGCCGCTGCGATCAAAACAGAGACCGTGCCGGTCATCGCAGCGCCAGTACGTTTGTGGCGACACGCTCGGCAGCACGACCATCGAACAATCCGCCGAATATCTGAATCGCGCGTTGCTGTCGTGTGCCCGACAGCCGCTCCGGTTCAGCAAGTGCCGACGCGACGGCATCCGGCAACTGCTCTCCGGTTTCGATGCGTTCACCGATATCTCGCCACGCCCACTCTTCAGCATCGGGCGAAAAGCGTTGCCGGTCTTCGAACCGCATCGGGTTGTCGACCAGGATGATCGGCCGATCCAACGCGAGAAAATAGAACATGACGCTGGACGCATCGGTCAGCAGCACATCTGTTTCCGGCATCAGTTCGTAGATGTCGCGATCCAGGTCTTCGATCAGCTCGATGCCGGCATCGGCTTCGGCCCAGCTGCGCCAGCGGGCAATCCACAGTGGCTGTTCCTTCGCTGTATGCGGGTGCGGCTTGATGCGGATGTGCAGGTCGGGGAATCGGCGGCGCAAGTCCAAAGCCCAGGATTTGCCCAGGGGCCGGACGGACGCCATGTTCGGATTGAATGTGGGCGCGTACAGCAGCGTCTTGTGCGCACGCGGCTTGGCTTCATTCAAGCGTCGGAACATCAGGTCCATTGGCACGAAGCCGGTCACCCATTCGTCGATGCCCGCACGCATCCCCTGTTCTCGATAACGGTCGCGTATCCAATTGCTGGACAAGCAGGCGTAATCACACACCGACATCGAATAGCCAAGGTAACGCTTGTTCGCGAATCCATGTCGCGTCCACACGATCCTGGCATTGGGCGCGGCCAACCGCGCCTGGTTGCTCGGATTCTCGGCGAGCACGATGACCTGTGGCTCGAACGCCCGCATGGCGTCGAGCGAAGAAAATCGCGCGCATTCGGCACGCGCCGCCAGCTTCGCTTCCACCGGCGCCAGCATGGCGTGGTGGAAGCGGTTGGCGTAGAAGAAGGCGATCCGCATGCCGAAAGGTCCGGAATGGAAACTTATTTGCGGGCTTCGTCCGACGCTTCACGCGCCAGCCGGAACTCGCTTGCCTCACGCCACGTCGGCCATTCGGCCGAGAACGCCAGGCGGCGACCCATCTCGTAGTAGACGTTGATGTCTTCCATCGATCCGGCGTAGTCCCATTCCGGATCAAATTCGTCGGGCGGCTTGTGATAAGCCACTTCGTCGTACTTTCGGTTGATTTCTTCGACAAAGGCCGTGCCATAGGCAACATGGTCGTTGCCGGCACCAGCGTGCATTGCCGGTACGCCGGCACGTGCGAAATTGAAGTGATCCGACCGGAAGTAGTAGCCGCGCTCGGGATTCGATTCTGGCGCCGGAACTCGATTCTGGGCCTTCAGCACATCGGCGAGCAGGTCCTGCAGACCGTTCTGGTCCCAACCGGCAACGCTGAAGTCACGCACGCGACCGACGAACGGATTGGCATCCATGTTGATCACACCGGCCATGGTTTCGAGCGGCACGGCCGGATGTTTGACGAAATAGCGGGATCCGAGCAGGCCCGATTCCTCGAGTGTGGTGAACAGCAACACGACGGATCGCTTCGGCTTTTCCGCGGACGCGGCGAATGCAGCGCCAATCTCAAGGGCCGATGCCACGCCGGTCGCGTTGTCGATCGCACCATTGAAGATGGGGTCGTCGGTCAGCGCTTCGTTCTTGCCCAGATGATCCCAGTGCATCGAATACAGCACGGATTCCTCGGGCTTCTCGGTACCGGGCAGGATCGCGACGACGTTGTTCGAGGCGTTGTTCGTGATCGTGCTCTGGATCGTGCCACTCAGTTTCGCGGGCATTACCTTCGCTTCAAAGCCGCGCTGATCGGCACGCTGACGCTCGGCTTCGAAATCCAGGCCGGCAGCAGTGAACAGATTCTTCGCGGCATCAAGACTCAGCCAGCCTTGGGCGGCGAGGCGCGGTTCCGGATCTTCCGACTTCGGCAAGTCATGTTGTGCGCCACCCCAGGAATTGACGACCACGTCCCAGCCATACGAAGCCGGAGCGGTGTCATGAATGATCAGCGCGGCCTTGGCGCCCTGACGGGCAGCCTCTTCGAACTTGTAGGTCCAGCGACCGTAGTACGTCATGGCCTTGCCCTTGAACAAGGTCTCGTCCTGACGCAGGAATCCCGGATCGTTGACCATCACCACCGCGGTCTTGCCCTTCACGTCGACGTTCGCGTAATCGTTCCATTCGGCTTCGGGCGCGTTGACGCCGTAACCGACGAATACCAGCTCCGAACCGTCGATCGTCACGGTGTTCTCGCCACTGCGGGTGCCGATGACCATTTCCTTGCCCATCGTGAGCGACTGCTGTTGCCCATTGACGTCGATCGTCAATGCAGTCGCCGGATCGGTCGTGGTCGATACCATCGGGACACGCTGGAAAAAGCTTGCGTGTTCACATGGAAAGGCCTTGCACGGACCGTCGATGCCCACAGCCGGCAGGAAGCCGATGCGGCGCAGTTCGTTTTCGAGATAGTTCATCGTCAGGCGTTCACCGAGTGTGCCCGGATCACGACCTTCGTACTCGTCGGATGACAGGGTCTTGATGTGCTGAGCATAGTCCTCGGCCGTGATTTCCGGCGAGAACTCGTGGTTCGGTTTCAGCGTCACTTTGAGCGGCTGATATTCCGGTGGCTTCGGGGCTTCCGGCGCCGGCTTCGGGGGCTCGGATTCGGCGCAAGCCGCGAGCAGAATGGGCAGCACGATCAGGGCACGTCGCAACATGGCAGGTTCCTAGTGAATCCAACGGCATAGTGTGCCGTATCCGCGGTCTGGCGGGAACATCGCGGAGATGCCGCCGAAACAGCAATCCTTGTCCCGCAAGCGGGAGAAGAATTTCATCGCGTTCACGTCCCTGGTTTTTCGCCCCAGAGCTGTTTGTGCAATTGCCACTGGAACCGGACCGGCAGGCGATCTTCGAGGATCCACGCCGCCAACGTATCGGGCGCAAGTTGGCCATAACTGGGCGAGAACAGGACTTCGGCCTTTTGGTCCAAGGCATGCTCGCGCACTAGCGCAACGGACCAGTCGTAGTCCACTCGATCACCAATGACAAACTTCACCTGGTCGTGTGACGTGAGAAGGTCGATGTTCTTCAGCAGGTTACGGGCAACTTCGCCGGAACCCGGGGTTTTCAGGTCGACCACGCGCGAGACGCGGGCATCCACTGCAGAAATATCCAACGCGCCGGATGTTTCCAGGGACACCTTGAACCCGGCGTCGCAGAGCTTTTTCAGCAGGATCAGACAGCGTTTCTGCGCGAGCGGCTCGCCGCCGGTGACGCAGACATGCCGTGCGCCATTCGTGCGCGCTTCGGTAACCAGATCATCGATCGTGCGCCACGCACCGCCAAAGAACGAATAGGTCGTATCGCAGTACGTGCACCTGAGCGGACACCCTGTCAGCCGGATGAACGTGGTCGGCCAGCCGACTTCGCGTGCTTCACCCTGCAGCGAGTGAAACACCTCGGTGATGCGCAGGCGCTCGAGATCAGGCTGGTCGTCGACGACCAGTCGACCGGATTCAAGCGCCTCGCCCATGTCGCTTACGGCCGACGACCTTCCAGGCGCAACGCATTCAGGCGGCTTTGCGCCAGGCGTGCGACCGTGGTGTTCGGGTATCGGGCAATCACGTCGTTCAACTGACGCTCGGCCTCGGCCCACTCGCGCAGTTCATAGTGGCAATAGCCCACTTTGAGCATGGCGTCCGGTGCCTTCGCACTGTCCGGGAACTGGTTCAGCAAGGCACGGAAGGTATCGAGCGCGATGCGGTAATTCTGCGTGACGTAGTACGACTCGCCAAGCCAGTACGTGGCGTTGTCGGCCAGGTCACCATTGGGGAACTGTTCGAGGAACCCCGAAAAGCGACGCGCGGATTCGGCATAACGGCCTTCGCGCAGCGCTGCGAACGCTGCTTCATACGCCTGTTGCTCGCCGGCTTGGGGAATCATCGTGGTGTCGACTGCCTGGGCCTGCGTCGGAGCGACCGGCGTCGGCACGGCCAGCGCATCGATACCCGGGTCAACAGGCTGCGGGGGTGGCTGCAGCGACGGATCGGTTGCCGGTGCGCCACTGGGGCCGGCCAGCGGCTCCATGGCCAACTGGTTCGGATCTGCCGGTGGCACGGGGGGTGGCGAGCCCATGTCCTGGGTCTGACCATCGCCTAAGGCCGGGGCGACATTCGGTGCAGTGATGGCGGCCGGGTTGCCTTCCAGGCGCGCGAGGCGCGAATCCAGGTCGACGTACAGGTCGCGGTTGCGGTTCTTCAGCTCTTCCAGCTGGAACTGCTGCTGTTCGACCATGCCGCGCAAAGCCTGAACTTCGGCCTGCAACTCGTTCAGTCGATTGAGCAGGTCGATCGACGCATCGGTGTTCTGTTTGGCGGCTTCGGCTTCCAGCCTGGAGACACGCTCGGACAGGCTGAGCCGGCCCTGCGATTGGGCGGGCGAGGCAACGAGGGCAAGAGCCATCATGCCGGTGGCGATCCAGTGGCGTTTCATCTCATTCTCCTAGCCTGGCAACGGGAATACATTGGGCCGCGAAAGTGGCCGGTTAGTTCCGGCACGTCAAGCCCTTCGCACAAAAAGAAACCCCCGCCTTAAGCGGGGGTTTGCTTTCGCTCACACCGGAGAATTACTTGGTGTAGACGATTTCGACGCGGCGGTTCTTGCCCCAGCAGTCTTCGCTGGAGTCATTGCAGGTCGGACGCTCTTCACCGAAGGAGACGACGGTGATCTGAGCAGCCGAGCCGCCCTTGGCCTGGAGGGCCTGGGACACGGCGTTGCCACGGCGCTCGCCGAGGCCGAGGTTGTATTCCTGCGTACCGCGCTCGTCGGCATGACCTTCCAGCGTCATGGCGGAGTCGGCAACGTCAGCCAGGAACTTGCCGTGGCAGGTCAGGATGGCTTCGGCTTCGGCCTTGATTTCGGCGCGGTCGAAGTCGAAGTACACCACGCGCTGGCGCAGGCACGGATCGGTGTTCAGGCTTTCACGCGTGTACTTGCCGGAGTTGTCGACAGGCTGCGTGACCGGGGCGGAAGGAGGCGCGTCGGTGTTCTCAACTTGCGGCTTCACGGCCTCTTTTTTGCAAGCGGCCAAAGAGGCCGCCAAAGCTACTGCCAGCAGGATACGGGTCGGGTTTTTCATCTTGGTTTCCTCAGAGGGTTGTAAGTATTTTGTGCCAAAGCTTTGGTGCTGCCGACCGCAAAAACGGCCGAACGATCAGCGCTGGCGGAACGGGGACCACGCCGGGGAGCGTACGTCACCATCTGCCAGAACCAATCGCTGCCGCACGCGCCCGTCGGCGGATACGGCGTAGAGTACGTCCCGCTTGTCCTCGCGGGCTGCGTACAAAATCATGCTCCCATTCGGAGCGAAGCTCGGCGATTCATCCAGATTGCCGGGTGAAAGCTCAGTGAGCTCGCCGGCGCCGCCGCGACTTCTGTCTAAAACCGCAATACGATACACGTTTTTGTTGCCTTGCGCCATAGCGATGAGCTTGCCGTCATTGGCAAGGGTGGCGCGGGCGTTGTATTCGCCCTGGAACGTGATTCGGGTCGGTTCGCCACCGGCGGCCGGAATTTGATAAAGCTGGGGTTTGCCGGCGCGATCGGACGTGAAGATGATGCTCTGGCCGTCCTGTGTCCAGACCGGCTCGGTGTCGATGGCGTAGTGGCGCGTGAGCTGCGTGGTCCGACGGGTAGCCAGGTCCATTACAAAAATTTCCGGATTGCCCGTCTGCGACAGGGTCATGGCCAGCTTCGAACCGTCCGGCGAAAACGCCGGCGCGCCATTGATGCCGCGGTAGGACGCGATCATGTCGCGTTTGCCGGTGGTCAGCTCATGGATGTAGATGGCTGAGTTGCCGCGCTCGAAGCTCACATACGCCAGCTTGCGACCGTCAGGCGACCAGGCCGGCGACAGGAACGGCGTGGTCCAGCTGATGACCGAAACGGGGTTGTACCCGTCCGAATCGGCAACCATGACCGAGTAATTGAACTTCGGCGGCGTGCCGCGCTGGGTGACATAGGCAATACGAGTCGAGAACGCACCGCGGACGCCCGTGATCTTTTCGTAGACGATGTCGGCAATCTGATGTGCGGTCGCGCGCAGGCTGCTTGTCCGGGCCCCGACCGCTTGCGCCAACAGGCGCTGCTTCTTGGCCACATCAAACAGCTCGAACTCGACGCGCAAGGTGCCGCCTTCGGCATCCAAAACGCGCCCGACCAGCAGATAATCCTGCTTCAGGAAATTCCAGGTTTCGAACTTGACCTCGGTGTCGCGGGTCGGGAATTCGATGATCCGGTTACGCGACAGCGCGTTGAACTGGCCCGACCGGTTCAGGTCAGCGTTGATGACCGCTGAAATGTCGGTATCCAGCGGCAGGCCAGCGCCTTGGTAGGCCATCGGCACCACGGCGATCGGTGTGGCGGCGGCGTTGCCTTCCAGAATCGGAATGACCAGTTGAGCCTGGGCAACCGGGGCGACACACAGGGCAAGCAGCAATGCGAGCCACCAGGTTCGTTGGATCAGCTTTGACATAGGGTCTCCGGATAACAGAATTCAAAATCGATCGAGCGTGCAAACACGGCTTCATAACCCCGGTACGGCAGGGGATCGGAGCGCATGACTGCCGCTTCCATGGATCGTCGGGTCGGTTCATCGGCATAACAGGGCGGCACAATATTCGCCGTCATCACCGTGCCGCCGGGCAATTGCAGGATACGCACTGTGCAGCGGATGTTCTGTGCGGTTTCCGGACGCAGCCAGTTGGGCCGCACCTTGTTCTTGATTGCGGCGATGTACTGCGCCAGCGGCGTGTTGTCATCGCCACCGTCACCGGACTTCTGTGCTTCCTGCTGCGCCAGTGCGGCCATCCGCGCCTGTTCCTGGTCGCGCTGTTGCTGCGCGAGCTTGGTCTTGTTCGCGTCCTGCAGCTGCGCCAGGCGCTGCGCTTCGCGCTTGCGGTTCTGCTCGGCCTCTTCGCGCTGTTTGCGAATGTCTTCGAGCTGCTTCTGGCGTTCGCGCTCCATGCGCGTGAGCTCGTCTTCCGGCTGGGTCAGGTCGACCTGTTCCTTGCGGATGCGCTCTTCCTGTTCCTTCTCGGCCTTTTCCAGCGCTTCGGCGGCCAGCCTCACTTTTTCCTGGTCGACCGTATCTTCGGATCGCTGGACCTGAGCGGGCTTGGGCTGTTCCGGCTCGGGTTGGCGCTCGGCTTTCGGCGGCTCCACCTTGGCAACCGGCGGGCGCGGGATCGGCTTGGCGCGTGCCTGACTGGCCGGCAGCGGCTTCGCGCTGAAGTCGACGAGACTGGCTTCGATCACCACACCCTCGGCGCGCACATTCTCGGGCTTGTCGGAGAACATCAGGCCCAAGAATGCCAGCACCGCGCAAAGTCCGTGCACCAGCAC
>JBEIPT010000116.1:0-9933 GCA_040376895.1 Lysobacteraceae bacterium
CACCACCCGTGACCGCCTGTGTGAAGGATAGTCCAAGCGCGGACCGTCCGTGCTGGCGAAAGGGCCATATGCAGCTTTGCTTGAGAGTCTGCAGCATGCTGCCTCCCGATAACAGATAATGGCGGCTTGCCGAAGCAGCCCGAATTGGTTCGGGGCCGGCCCTTGGAATCCCAAATGAGCGAAAGTGTCGTCGAGGAACTGGTGTCGTTGCTGAAACTGGAGCGACTGGAACTGGACTTGTTCCGCGGCCAAAGTCGCGACATCGGCACCCGCTTCGTGTTTGGCGGACAGGTGCTCGGCCAGGCTTTGTCGGCCGCACAACAGACGGTCAGCACCGATCGTATTGCCCATTCCCTTCATGCCTATTTCCTGCGTGCCGGCGACGTCGACGCGCCGATCATCTACAACGTCGAGCGCTCTCGTGACGGCAAGAGCTTTTCCACGCGTCGGGTCTCGGCCATCCAGCATGGCCAGTTGATTTTCGGCATGGCAGCGTCGTTCCACAAACCCGAGCCGGGCGCCGAGCACCAGTTGTCGATGCCGGAAGTGCCGAAACCGGACGATCTGGAACCACCCGATCCGATCGCTGATGAAGCGCTGGCTCAGATTTCGCCGAAACTGCAGCGCTGGTTGACGGCACAGGGGCCGTTCGAGTTTCGCCACGTGTATCCGCGTGACGAGATCCGACGCCCGAAGCGTCCGCCGTTCCAGCATGTCTGGCTTCGCCTCACGGAGAAGATCGACGACAACCCGGATCTGCACCGCGCCATGCTGGCCTACTGTTCCGATTTCCACCTGATCGGCACGGCAACGCTGCCGCACGGCATTTCGTATCTCCAGCCGAACGTACAGATGGCCAGTCTGGATCATGCGATGTGGTTCCATCGCCCGTTTCGGGTTGACGAGTGGATTCTTTATTCCTGCGACAGCCCCAGTGCACAGGGCGCACGCGGCCTCGCCCGCGGCAGCTTCTACAGCCTGGATGGCCGGTTGATTGCATCGACGGTGCAGGAAGGCCTGATCCGACTGCTGCCTGAGGGAGAAGCCTGATGCGTCAGATTTACAGCTCGCAGCGCCTTGAGAATGTCGACAAGGTCGAAGCGATGATGAATGATGCCGGCGTTGAAACATACGTCTCGGGCCGGGACAAATTGCGCCGGGATCGACGCCGTCGATTCAGTTACACCGAGCGTGGTCAACAAGGTGAATGGCCGGCAGTTTGGGTGGTCAGGGCCGATGACTTGCCGAAGGCCCGCGAAATCATGCGTGATGCCGGACTGATGGGGTCGACACGGCCTGAATTCGCGGCGAACAATCTGCCGCCGCCGCGTGTCCAAACCGCCGAGACCATGGCGAGCCGGGTTCGGCGTGGCTTGCTGGTGCTGGTCGTGGTCACTGCTGTCTTGATGGGCATGTGGGTTGCCATCACCAGCCCCGAGCGGGAACGAGACGCCCGCCCACCTGCGCCGGTTCCCGTTGCTGCTCCGGTCGCCGCCCCCGAGCCGGTGGCTCCGGTTGCCCCGGTTCCGGAAGAGAATCCGGGCGTGATCGTGGTCGAGGACCTGGACTCCGATCGCCGGCCATGAAGCGCGCGGAAACCGTCCGCCTGTTCAAAACCATGCCGCATGCCTGCGGGTACTACTCCGAGCGGATTGCCGAGAATCTGGTGATTGATCCAGCTGCGCCCAATCTGGGCCAGATTTACGGCGGCGCGCTGGTGCAGGGTTACCGGCGCAGCGGTGGGCATTTGTACCGACCCGCCTGCCCGACTTGCGCAGACTGCATCGCGACACGCATTGTCGTGTCCGACTTCAGCCCGAACCGCACTCAGTCCCGGGTTTTGCGTCGGAATCACGATCTGAAAGCCCGCCTGCTACCTGCGCAAGCAGGTGCCGAACACTTGTCCCTCTATCAGAACTACCTCGGTGCCCGACATCCCGGCGGCGGCATGGAAGCAGGCGATGCGGAAGAGTTTCGACAGTTCCTGCTGACGCCGTTCGCGCAGACGTTGTTCCTGGAGGTCCGGTTGGACGATCGGCTGGTGGCCTGCGCCGTGACCGATGCCACCGATGCCGGCCTGAGTGCCGTCTATACGTTTTTTGATCCAGCGCTGCCTCTGCGCAGCCTGGGCGTGTTCGCCATCCTGAAACAGATCGAATACTGCCGACAACTGGGCTTGCCGCATCTGTATCTCGGCTTCTGGCTCGACGGCCATCCCAAGATGGCTTACAAGGCCGGATATCAGCCTCAGGAACGCCTCGCACCCGAAGGACATTGGCACAAGGCCTGATCTGAATCGTCACATCGTTCGCGCTGGTTTCCACCCGGAGGCCAAGGCACAATCATCGCCACCGCACACCCCATGAATGTGCAGGAGGCAGGATGCGCACCGGGAACTTGCGACACGGATGGCTCGGCTGGTTCGTTGCCTGCCTGCTCATGATCTGCGCTTGCCCGGCGTGGTCGCTGGATCCCTCACGCAGTCTCGATGAGTACGCACTCGAGGTTTGGGATACCGATACGGGCCTGCCGCACAATCAGGTGCACACCATTGCGCAAACCCCCGACGGTTATCTGTGGTTCGGTACCTGGGAAGGCCTGGTGCGCTTCAATGCGCGCGAATTCCGCCTGTTCGACCGCAATACCGTCGCGGAACTGGCCGACAACGGCGTTCGCGCACTACTTGTGGATCGCCGGCAACGACTCTGGGCGGGCACGTCACGCGGCGGCCTGTCCCGCCTGGACGGAGAGAACTGGGACCACTTCGACCAACGTGACGGGATGATCTCGGACGAAGTGCTGGCGCTGCGCGAAGACAGCGTGGGCCGCATCTGGGTTGGTTTGGAGGAAGGCGGGGTGGCGGTGATCACCGACGACCAGATCCGCAACTACACCACTGCCGACGGCCTGCTCCACAACACGGTTTTGTGTATTGCCGAGACCCCCGATGGGGCGATCTGGCTGGGCACGTCCAACGGACTCAGTCGCTGGTTCGACGGGCGCATCACTACCCCGAATCTGGGTGAACTCACGCCATCGAGGCAGATCCTCGACCTGTACGTCGATCAAAAGGGCACGCTGCTCGTTGGCGGTGATTTCGGGTTGCTGAAACTCGCGGGCGACCAGCTCGAACCGGTGTTGCCGGGCTCGCAACTGGGCACACAGGCAGTCGCCGTGACTTATCAGGACAGCCATGGCGCACTCTGGATCGGCGCCGTGTCCGGCGGTCTGATGCGGCTTCATGAAGGTCGACTGGAGCACCTCGGTGTCGCCCACGGCCTGCCACACAATCGCGTCATTGCGATGATCGAGGATCGCGAGGGTTCGATGTGGATCGGCACCGGCTCCGGGCTGGTGCAATTGAAGGACGCAGCGGCCTCCATGCTGGGATTGCAGCGCGGACTCAGTGATGCCTATGTCCGTTCCCTGCTGCAGGACAGTCAGGGCCGTATGTGGGTGGGCACCAGCAACGGCCTGAATCGTCTGCAGGACGACCGCTTCGAAACACTGTTCCCCGGCGGCGGCCCGGTCGGTAACCATGTACTGGCGCTCGCCGAGGATGCGGCTGGTGTCCTGTGGCTCGGCACTTACGATTCTGGCCTGGTGCGATACGACGGCAGGACGTTCACGCATCTCGGACAGGGTGAAGGGCTTGCCGGAACCCAGGTACGCAGCATTCTGCCGGCCCGCGACGGCGCATTGTGGGTCGGCACGACCAATGGCCTGAATCGGATCAAGGACGGTCGCATGGATCGCTTCGGCCGCGAACATGGTTTGCCGCGCGAATATGTTTTTGCATTGCACGAAGATCGAAATGGCCGCATTTGGGTAGGAACCACGGCAGGCGCAGCGAGGTTCGACAACAACCGCTTCGAAACGCTCGACCTGCCTTCGCGCCAGGCGGTTCGCGATGTTTTCGACTTCCTCGAAACCGATGACGGCACCGTTTACGCGGCAACCAGTGACGGCATCCTGCGCGTGCGCGGCGAGCAGGTCCGGATCGCCAGCGGCGAACGCGGACAGCTGCCGGGCGCGCTGTTCAATCTGCTCGAAGACGACGCCGGTGCTTTGTGGATGGGCTCGAATCGAGGCATTTTCCGAATCAATCGCGATGAACTGGATGGCGTATTGGACGGCCGCCTGTCGCAGTTCGTCGCCACCCAGCTTGACCGCACTGATGGCCTGGCGAACAACCAATGCAACGGCGGCTCTCAGGCTTCGGCAGTGAAAGCCCAGGATGGCAAATTGTGGTTTGCGACGGCCAAGGGTGTGGCCATCATCGATCCCAAACAGGCGAACGAAAAGACCATGTCGGCGCCACCGGTCGTCATCGAAGATGTCCGAGTCGACGGCCGCGAACAGAATCAGCGCGCCGACGGTGTTCGACTCAGTTCAGGCCGTCACAAGATCGAGATCTTCTTCGCCGGGCTGTCGTTCTACTCGCCGGATGACGTCCGCTACCGCTACCGGCTCGTGGGCTATGACGACGCATGGCTCGAAGCGCCACGCGGTCGCCCGGCCGTATTCACGAACCTGCCACCCGGGCGTTTCGAGTTCGAGGTCAGTGCCGCCCAATTGCACGGGGACTTCAACGCCGAGGTGGCGCGACTGGAGATTCTGATCGCACCGACATTCCGGCAGACCCCATGGTTCATCCTGCTCGTGCTGGTCGGCTTGATTGCCGCGATCTGGATCGGCGTACGCGCGCGCACCGTGCAACTGCGACGTCGCGAACGACAACTCGCCGCATTGGTCGACGAACGGACGCTGGCGCTCGAACATCGCAGTCAGGCGCTGCAAGCTGCCGATCAGGAAAAGGCACGATTGCTTGAAGAGCTGCGCCTCAAGTCCGAGGCGTTCGAGCACCAGGCGAAACACGACGAACTCACCGGCCTCGCGAACCGGCGTTATTTCGACCAGCAACTGACGCGCGACCACGTGCGTGCGCGGCTCGACGACAAACCATTGGCGATCGCGCTGGTTGACGTCGATCACTTCAAGGCGATCAATGATCGTTTCGGCCATCAGGTCGGCGACGAAGTACTGCGCGCCATCGCCGGGGTCCTGCGCCAATTCCAACCGAGCGACGAACGGGTTGCACGTTATGGTGGTGAGGAATTTGCGATGTCGTTCCCCGATCTCGGTTTCGAGGAAGCACGGGCAAGGCTGGAACGCTTGCGGATGGCGATCGCGGAGCTGGACCTGAGCGCCATTTCGCCGCGGCTCTCGGTTTCCGTCAGCATTGGTCTGTCAGCCGATCGCAAAGCCAAACACCATGAACGACTGTTGGCCGATGCCGATCACTTCCTCTACGAAGCCAAGCGCCAGGGCCGAAATCGGGTCGAGCCACAACGGGATCAGGCTGCACCCTGAGTTTCTGACGTATTGATACCGTCGTGGAGAAGTGTGTCAGCGCGCCTGTTTCGTTGATCTTGTGCATCCATCCGGCACAATGGCGTGGACAATGCTCGGTATGGACATGGCCCTCCTCGTTTGCGAAGACAATCCCGTCAACACCCTGGTCCTGCAGGAAATGCTGGAGACCTTCGGGTTCGATGTGACGTGCGCCGAGGATGGTCATGCCGGCCTCGAGCAGTTCGCCGGCACGCCGTTTCCGCTTGTGCTCACCGACATCGAAATGCCGCGCGTGGATGGATTCGGAGTTCTGAGTGGCGTGCGCCAGGTCGAAATGCAATCCGGTCGCCAGCGCTCGATCGTGGTCGCCGTCACGGCCCATGCCACACCCCAGGATCGCGTTCGGTTCCTGGATGCGGGCTTCGACGATTTCCTCGCCAAACCGTTTCGGATCGACGATATCCGGGCGCTGTTGCACCGTGTTGATCCGAGCCTGGTGACAATCAGCCCGTCAGAAGGGGCATAACCGCAAGGAAGTGCGAGACACTGCCCAGCAGCACGAACACGTGCCAGATGGCGTGGGCGTACTTCAGTTTCGGGCGGTGGTAGAAGAACGTCCCGAAGGTGTAGAAACCACCGCCGACAAACAACCAGACGAGCGTTGTCGTCTGCAGGTTTTCGAGCACAGGCTTGATCGCCAATACCACCAGCCAACCCATCGCCACATAGATCATCGTCGACAGGGTCTTGAAGCGTCCGGTGAAGTACAGCTTGAACAACACACCAGCCATGGCCAGCACCCATATGGCCGAGAACAGCCACCAACCCACGTTGTCGCGCAGACCGACCAGCGTGATGGGGGTGTAGGTGCCGGCGATCAGCAAATAGATCGCGCAATGATCAAAAACCTTCAGTTTCGCCTTTGCAGCCGGATGCGGCACGGCGTGGTAAAGCGTCGAGGCAACGTAAAGCAGGATCAGCGTGACGCCGTAGACAATCGCACTGCCAAGTTTCCACGCGTTGCCCTGCATGGCAGCAAGTGTGATCAGCACGGAACTGCCGCAGAGCGCAGCGACCACGCCAAGACCGTGCGTCAATGCGTTGGCAAATTCTTCCCGAAACGTGTGTCGCGCGTGGTCGACGGCTGGCTGCGGATGCGTCGTCTTGGACGGCTGTTTGGACATCATTCGACAATGAACCTTTGATTTGGTGCAAATGCTCCAGAGCACTTGCGGATTCGGAATCGTTGCATCGGCGCTGGTGCGTCGCAAACCGCCGCTCGAATGATCGCTGTCGGCGCACGTTCACCGAGACTATCCCGCCATGGCGGGATTTGCCGTTAAACGGTGTTTTGGTATCAGGCCAACTCAGGAACCAACGATGAAACCGATCCGCCTTTTCGCCCTCTTGCTGCTGGCCTTGGTCTCCATGGCGCAAGCCGGCACCGATCCCAATGCGCCGCTGGGCACGAACATCACGGGCGTCAACGATTTCAGCGACGATTTCCCGTTCGTCAACATGATGAAAGCGTCGCGCGACTGGATCCCGGGTAATGCCAACGGATGCTTCGATTGCCGGGAAGCCGGCAGCAATCCAGCGTGCAACGCACCGAACGCCTGTCCGGTGACGATCAATCGGGATACCGATGGTTACGCGACCAGCCTGGCAACCAATCAGATCCTGACAACCATTGTCCACGCCGGCGGCACACCTGGCCGCCTCCCTGCCGGCAATTACACGCTGCGGTTCGATGGCGCCGGCACGATCCAAATGCTTGGTGCCAGCGTCGTCAATCAGACCGCGAATGAAATCGTCTTCAACGTTGCCAACAGCACCGGCAACAACATCGGCTTTCGCGTGACGGCGATCACGCCCGGCAACCATCCCCGAAACATGCGCGTCTTGCCGCCGGGCGGCGTCTGCAGCAATGACGAACGGCGCGTCTGTGATGCCGGCAATCCGTGCGGCGCCGGCGGCACCTGTAGCTTGTTCACCACCGGCAACACCGCGGAAACCCAGGTGTTCCATCCGACTTTCCTGAAGAACATGGAGCCCTATCGACTGTTCCGCTTCATGGACTGGATGGAGACGAACAGCTCGCCCGTCACCACGATTTCAGACTATCCGACCGTGTCCGATGCGTTCTGGCATCGTGTCCCGCTGGTGGTACTGGCCGACCTCGGCAACCGACTCGGCAGTGACATCTGGATCAACGTGCCGCATCGGGCAGACGATGCGTTGATCGACCATATGGCCACGACCTTGCGCGACTCGTTCCGTGCCGACCGCAAGATCTTCATTGAATACAGCAACGAAAACTGGAACGGCATTTTCTCGCAGGGCACGGAAATCGGACGGGCATTCTGTCCCGGCTTCGCCGACCTCGCCGCAGGCTGTCTCAACGACGGCATCCCCGCGAATGCCATCCCCTGCGAACGCGACCCGAACACATTTTCACAAGGCGCTGCGGCAGGACCCTGTTTCCAGGCATTGGTGCGCGGCTGGGGCGACCGCTCCGTGCAGATTTTCGACCGTTTCGACACGGCGATGGGCGCCGCAGCACGCGACCGCACAGTTCGCGTGATCGCGGCCCAGGCGGCCAATCCCGATCTGGGTCGCCAGATCCTGGCGCGAAACGCGACTGGCCAGTCCTTCACGGTGGCAAGCCGCACCGATGCCTACGCCAGCGCACCGTATTTCGGCACCGAATACTGCACACCCGACAGCGGCGTGAATCCCGACACAAGTCCGGCCGTCTACGCAAACGTCGATGCGTTCCTGGATCATGTCGAAGCCAACGCCATGGCGCGCGCACGCGGCTTCATGACTGGAAGCAAAGCGATGCTGACGAACAATTTCGCCGCCGAAGGCATCCGCCATATCGCCTATGAAGGCGGCCAGCATTTTGTCGGCGTGGGCGGATTCCAGTTCAACTCGACCTGCGAGACGATTTTCGAAGCTGCGAACAGCCACCCCCGCATCAACGGGCTCTACCGTGATTACCTGCTCGACTGGAAGGCGAATGGTGACGAGTTCACGCATTTCTCGAATGGCGGCCGCTGGAGCGTCTTCGGCTATTGGGGCACTTTGGAGTTCACGTTCCAGGATCCGGCCACGTCACCCAAGTTCCAGGCCATCGTCGGCCACAGCACAGCGAACCCCTGTCATTGGCCCGACTGCTCGCAGGACGGCAGTACGCCGGTCGTGGACCCACTGTTCAAGGATAGTTTCGAAGGCGCTGCGGCACCCACTTGCTCACCCGTGCAGTTGATCAGCGACAGTGGTCTGGAGGCCTCCGACCCCGGCACCGGTGCCAACGCCTTCTGGGCATCAACATCGGCGGGGTTTGGCACCGCCATCTGTACGACCGGCACTTGCCCGGACGACGCCGGCACGGCACTGCCACGAAATGGCAGCGCATGGGCATGGTTCGGTGGCACCGCAAATGCAGAAACCTCCTCGTTGCAGCAGTCCGTGGTGATTCCGGCGGGCAGTCCGCGGTTCCTGAACTTCTTCCTGCGCCGTGGTTTTGTATCGACGCCGTTGACGGCGACCCTTGCGGTGCGGGTGGACGGGAATACCGTACAGACTTTCGATGAACCTTCCGCTGCGGAAGCCGCCTACGGCTTGCGGACCATCGACCTGTCGGCATTCACGAACGGAGCCTCGCACACGATCCGGTTCGAATACACGAATCCGGCCGGCAGCGGCAAATCGAATTTTGTGGTCGATGACATCAGCCTGACCTGCACCGCCGGAAGTTGATTCGGCGGTTCTTGCCGCCAGACCGGGTTACTCGACACATCGATTGGAGAATCCCGATGTGTCGCTTGGTTCAAGTCCACCTGTTGTTGCTGTTGTTGCTTCTGGAAACTACCGCAGTACCGGCGCAGACGGTCCGGCAAATGGCCGATCTCAACACTGGGCCTAATGGGTTCCTGACCGGGGGCATGGGCAACGAGGCAGTCGTCTTTGATGGCCGGCTCACGTTTGTCGCCACCGACCGGCTGCATGGCACCGAGCTCTGGATCAGCGACGGCACCGCGCTGAATACCGTGCGCTTGTCCGACATCTGTCCCGGCCAGTGTTCCAGCTCGCCAAACAGCCTGTATGTGGAAGGCAGCAACCTGTACTTCTCTGCCAACGACGGTCGACTCGGCTTCGAGTTGTGGCGACTTCAATCCGGCAGCCTCGTACCGACCCTGGTGGCGGACATCAACCCAGGCGCTGAAGGCTCCAGCCCGGCCGGTTTTGTCCGGCGCTCGTTTTCGATCGGTGGCGGCAGCGTGACGCGCACGTTTTTTGCTGCAACACGTGCCAGCGAAGGTCGCGAGGTGTGGCGACTCAGCGCCAATGTGCCAACACTGGAGCGCGACGTGGCGCCGGGAACCGCGTCAAGCGATCCGCGCTCGTTCGTGCTCATGGCGACATTGCAGATCGGCTTTACGGCGGTGACGCCGGGCGCCAGCCGCGAGGTCTATCAACTCGGCTACAACAGCAGCGCCGATCCGGCCGCGGTGTCGGCCGTTGCGGTGGGCGGCTTCAATATTTCGTCCACCCGGTCGGTCCGGTCCGAAA
>JBEIPT010000213.1:0-6645 GCA_040376895.1 Lysobacteraceae bacterium
ACGGGCTGGTGCTGGCGGTGCTCGCACCGGTCGCGTGGCTGGTCTACGCCGGCGACTGGCCGGCCTTGCCGGCGCGCGACATCGCCGTCGTGCTGGCCAGCGGCGTCATCGGCATCGCGCTGGCGGACACGCTGTATTTCCGCGCGCTCAACGAGCTCGGCGCCGGGCGCATGGGCATCATCGGCAATCTCTACAGCCCCTTCGTGATCGGCCTGTCGTTCCTGTTTCTCGACGAGCGCCTCGGTGGTCGGCAGATGATCGGCTTTGCGCTCGTGGCGGCAGGTGTGGCGGTGATCAGCACCGGCAGTGCAGCCGCCGGGTCAAGCCGCGCCCACATGCGGGCGGTACTGCAGGGGGTGCTGTCGATCGCGTTGATGGCGATTTCCGTGGTCATGGTGAAGCGGGTCCTGGAAGTCCATTCAGTCTGGTGGATTTCGGGATTGAGAGTGGCTGCGGGCGCCGCCGGTCTGGCCATGTTGCTGCTGATCAGCGGACAGCTTCGCGGCGCATTGGGGCAGGGGGTGTCCCGGCGGGATTGGGCGCTGTTGTCGCTGGGTGCGCTGGTTGGCCAATTCTTTTCGATGGTGCTGTGGCTGGCGGGCTACAAGTACACCACCGCTTCCGTCGCGGCCATCCTGAACGAAACCGCATCCGCCTTCATCGTCGTGTTCGCGTGGCTTTTCCTCCGCGAACACATCTCCGGACGCAAGCTTGCAGGTCTGCTGCTGACCCTGAGCGGCGTCTGCCTGATGCTCATGGGCTAGCGAACCGCCAGCTCGATTCAACCGGCTATTGCCTGTCAGACTTGCCTGCAATCCATGCAGGCTCGGAAACACGTTGCTACGCTATGCGCTTGTCTCGTCTGGAAGCCATAGCCATGAAGATCGTCCAAGTTCGCGCCCGTGAGATCCTCGACTCGCGCGGAAATCCCACCCTGGAAGCGGAAATCACGCTCGACGACGGCTCGTTCGGCCGCGCTGCGGTACCGAGCGGCGCATCGACAGGCGCGCGTGAAGCGGTCGAATTGCGCGATGGCGACAAGACTCGCTATCTCGGCAAGGGCGTGCTGAAGGCCGTTGCGAACGTCAACGGTGCCATTGCGCAGGCTATCGTCGGCATTGACGCCGGTGACCAGTTGGCACTGGACCAGAAACTCATCGCCCTGGATGGCACCGACAACAAGAGCAAGCTTGGCGCCAATGCGCTGCTGGCTGTGTCGCTGGCCAATGCGCATGCGCTGGCGGCCAGCCGCAAGCTGCCGCTGTGGCGCCACTTGTTGGGTGAGCGGACTGGCCAGCTGCCAGTGCCGATGATGAACATCATCAACGGTGGCGCACATGCCGACAACAATGTCGACCTGCAGGAATTCATGGTCATGCCGGTCGGGCTGCCGAACTTCGCCGAGGCCTTGCGTGCCGGCACCGAAATCTTCCACGCACTCAAGAGTGTGCTGAAAGGTCGTGGACTGGCGACGGCTGTGGGTGACGAGGGCGGCTTTGCGCCCGATCTGCGGTCGAACGAAGAAGCCATCGAGACGATCCTCGAGGCTGTTGCCAAAGCCGGTTACCGGATTGGCCAGGATGTGTACCTCGCACTGGATGCCGCGGCCTCGGAGTTCCACAAGGATGACGGCAAGTACCACCTGACCGGCGAAGGGAAAAAACTGACGGCCGACCAGATGGTCGAGTTCTGGGCAGGCTGGTGTGCCAAGTACCCGATCCTGTCGATCGAAGACGGCATGGCCGAAGATGATTGGGCTGGTTGGAAAACGCTCAGCACGCGGCTTGGCAAACAGGTCCAGTTGGTCGGCGACGATCTGTTCGTGACCAATCCGGCCATTTTCCGTCAAGGCATCGACCAGCACATCGCCAACTCCATCCTGATCAAGGTCAACCAGATCGGGACACTGAGCGAAACCCTGGAGGCCATCGCCATGGCCGAGCAGAACCGGTATTCGGCGATCATCTCGCACCGTTCCGGTGAAACCGAAGACACCACGATCGCCGATCTGGCCGTGGCGACCACGGCGACACAGATCAAGACAGGATCCTTGTGCCGTACCGACCGCGTGGCCAAGTACAACCAGTTGCTGCGGATCGAAGAAGCCCTTGGTTCGTCTGCCCGTTATGCCGGTCGGGATGCGTTCCCGAACCTGTCGAAGTTCCAGGCCTGATTCGACGACACGACGTGTGGCGCTGGCTGCTCCTGTTGCTGTTGCTGCTTGCCCTTGGTCTGCAGGTGAAACTGCGTTATGGCCAGGGCGGGCGTCAGGACGTGGCTGATTTGCGTGTTCGCGTTCAGCAGCAGCAAGCCGAGAACAGAAAGCTCGATACTCGGAACAGCCAGCTCGAGGCCGATGTCCGCGACCTGCAGTCCGGCGGTGAAGCCATCGAAGAGCGTGCGCGGATGGAACTCGGAATGATCAAGCCGGGTGAAATTTTCTATCAGGTCATCGAAGAGCCACAGCCCCTCGAAAAATCGCCGGCCGCAGGCGACGATGCACCGTGATACCTGGTTCGCGCTGGCCGAGCGCGCTCTGTTGTGCGCCGAGCCGGCAGCCAAGATCGAAGCGGTTGCCTTGTTGGGTCGCGTCATGCGAGGCGAAGAAATCCACGTTCGATTGCCGGCGCCGCCGGTGCGGCCAATTCCTGTTCCCGGCCGGCCGGCCCGGCCCGAACTGGTGCTGCCGCGCGAGCTGAAGTCGCGAAAGTTGGGCTCACCGTTGGGTCGCGCGGTTCTGGTCCATGCAGTCGCGCACATCGAGTTCAACGCGATCAATCTGGCGTTGGACGCGATCTACCGGTTTCGGTCTTTGCCCGACACCTTCAGCCTGGACTGGTTGTCGGTGGCCGAAGACGAAGCCCGCCACTTCATGCTGCTGGCGCGACGGCTCGAAGTAATGGGGCACGCCTATGGCGACTTCCCGGCGCACAACGGGCTTTGGCAAGCAGCCTTCGACACCGCCGACGATGCACTCCGGCGGATGGCGCTGGTGCCCCGTGTGCTCGAAGCCCGGGGTTTGGATGTCACGCCCGGCATGATCGCGCGTCTCCGTGAAGTCGGGGATCTGGATACGGTGGCCTGCCTTGACGTGATTCTTGCCGAGGAACTCGGCCATGTGGCGATTGGTACCCGCTGGTATCGGTACCTGTGTGATCAGGCAGGCATCGCCGACAGCGACGCCCATTTTCTGGCGCTGTTGCGCGCGCACGGCCATGGCGCGGTTCGACCACCCTTCAATGAGCCGGCCCGACTGGCGGCTGGATTCACGGCACGGGAGCAGGCGGGCCTTCTTGCCCTGGCGATGGCAGACCCGGTCAGCGGACTCCAGCAAGCTTGATCCGGCGCACATTTGTGCCCATGGCAGACCGCGGTCCGCGAGCGCATACTCGGCGGGTGACATTCTTTTGCTTCATTGCGGGCCAGTCGGTGGGATGCAGGACCGTTCGCACGGCCTGAAACTTGCTGAGGCTCTTGATGAATTGCAAAGTCTCGGCGGATTGCGCGCAGATTGACCAGTCTTGCGGCCTGAACCGATGAAGGAATGGCTGCACGAATGATCGTGGACTACCCACTGGAGGGTCGATGCACACCGGTTCCGCCAGCACGAATGACATGGAGACGCTTGCCGAAAGCATCGGCAGGCAATGGCATTTGCTGGCAGACCTTTGGGATCTGGCGCTGGCCGAACAGCTGGTCGAAACGATCGATCAGGGCCTGGAGCAAGCCGAAGGCGACCTGATCACGCGGCTGGGCGATCTGGCGGCCTACCTGGCAACTTTTGCCGAAACCGGTCGGGAACCGAACACCGCACAACGGATCCGTCTGACCGAACTTGTCGAGGCGCTGTCGCGGCCTCTTCCAGAGGCAATGCCGGCTGCCAAGACCGTCAGTGTGGAGCCCATGGTGCTGGCCAAGGCCACCCGGTCCGGCCGCGCGCGTGTGGCGCGCAACACCATCTGCCTTTTGGGTGTCACTGATGCGCTGTGCCCCGGTCTGGTGGCCAGTCTTGGCGAGCGCCACTACGAAATTCATGCTTTTTCCGATGCGCGTGGCCTGCGCGAATTCCTGACCGGCACCATTCCCGGTGCTTTGCTTGTTACCGCAAACGATCTTCGCAACATTCCGGCGCTGTCGACGCTCTGGCGTGATGCCGGCGCACCGCCGTGTCTGATTGCCGTGTCGACGGCGCGCGACCTGACCCATCGGCTGTTGGCGATGCGCATGGGGTGTGCGGCGTATTTCCCGGGTCCACTCGATGCCTATCAGATCGTCGCGCGCGTCGACGAATTGCTGGGCCGGCAGGAATTGCCGCCCTATCGAGTGCTGGTGGTGGAGGACGACCGGGAGTTGGCGGTGCAATGTGGTCACTGGATCGCCGGTGAAGGCATGACCGCGCGGATTGCCGGTTACGGCAGTGCAGCCATCGAGGCCATCACCGAATTCCAGCCGGACCTCGTGCTGATCGACGCGACCTTGCCGGATGCACGCGGCATCGATCTGGTGCAGGTGATCCGTCAGCAACCCGAACAAGCGAGTTTGCCGATCGTGCTGCTGGCGACCATTGGCGACGCAGCCGAACGGTTCGACGCCATTGCCGCCGGTGCCGACGAGGTCCTGGTCAAACCGCTCAAGCCGCGCCATGTAATCGGTGTGATTCGGTCCAGAGTGCAACGTGCACACTGGCTGCGCAGTCAGACCGAAGCAAGTCAGGCTCGCGATCCGAAGAGCGGGTTCTTCCCGCGCGGGGTTGTGCTCGACCGCATCGGGCCCCGATTGGGAACCCGCGGGTCGGTGCTGATGATGGTCGGCTGGGATGATGCCGAGCAGGTTCGGCGTTTGCTGGGCAGCACAGGCCTCGCCGCAGCCGATGTGGACATGGGTCAGCGTTTTTCCAGTCTGCTCGCCGCTCATGATCTGACTTGCAGTCTGCGTGACGGAGTCTGGCTGGTATTGGTCACCCGCGAGCGCCAGGACGCCATCGAACAACTGGCCGAGCGCGTGCGATTCGCGATTGCCGAAAAGCCCTTCGCCAGCCATGGCGGACCGCTACCGATCCGCGCCAGCATTGCGATCGTCGAAATTGAAGATCCCGGCATCGATACCGAGGCGGCCATCCAGTCTGCCGAATCAGGCATCGATCTGGCGCAGCAACGGGGCGGAGATCAGGTGTATTGGGCGGATGGCAACAACAATGTGCCGACCGATCCGAGCCTCGCGGTGCGTGCCGTGCTGACGCGCGGACTCGATGACCGCCACTGCCGCGCTGAATATCGCCCGCTGGTGCCGCTGAAAGGCAACCTGCATGGCCAGTTCGAGTTCGAGTACTACCTGATCAGCGCCAATGACGTCCGAGCACGGGCGGGTTACCTGCTGTGTAGCCACATCGCCAGCGAAGTCGGGGTCCGCGCGGCGTTCGAGCGTTCCCGGCTGGGCCAGGCCATGAGCGTCCGGCAGGAAGCGAGAAATGAACGGCAGTCCCTTCGCCTCACCTTGCCGATGCTGGCTGATTGGCTTCTGGAGCCAGGCGAGCTGGATTGGCTGATGGCCCAGTTCGAGGAGCGCAAGCTTTCGGGTAGTGGATTCACGTTCGAGTTCCCCGGATCCGAGTTGCTCGACCACCGAGATGCCCTGACCGCGGCGTTCACCCGGCTTCGTGCGCTCGGTGTGCGCATCGGTGTGCTCGATTTCGGAAGGGATTTCGCCGCGATCCACATTCTGGCATCGCTGACGGTCGACAGTGTCCGATTGGATGCCGACCTGGTTGAAGCTTGTGCCAGTTCGAATTCGGTCAACCCGACGCTGCAAACCCTGATTCGCAAGGCGCATCAACTCGGTGCGACGGTCATCGCTCCCGGGATGAACACCCCGGAGCGCGCCCATGTTCTGCTTCGCCTTGGCGTCGACTATGGCGTGGGCGACGCGTTTGGCCCTGCCACGGCCGGCCCGGACTTCGATTTCAACCGGCCGCTCTGGTAACTTCGGCGGTTCAAGCACGAAAACAAAAGATTCGGCGAGCTGAACAAAGAGCTTGCCAGAGTCACGTGACACTCATGTTGCGGTGCGGTAATTCATTGTTTCCTTAAGTGAAATTCGGCCGGCGTTGATTTCGGCTGCGGCCAATGTGGTTTTTTCCCCGCAAGTTGTTGTGATGGAATTCGCGGGCACTTTGGCTAAATCGTAAAAATTGCGTTATTCTCGCAAAGCCCCATTTATCGGGCAGGCCCTAAAAAGCCGTTCCCAGACTCTAGAGTCCACCAATCTGACGTTGGAGAAAGACATACATGTCCAATACCAAGCACCTGTCCAGCGCGATTCGCTTTGCGCTTTTTGCCGGAGCCGCTTCGATTTTCACCGCCCCGGTCATCGCCCAAGATGATCAGGACGAAGAGTCGAAAGAGCTCGAGACGATCGTCGTCACCGGTTCGCGCATTCAGCGCGCCGACATCGAAGGCGCACTGCCGGTCACCGTGATCGACCGCGCGCAGATCGATGCTTCGGGTGACGTGTCCGTCGCCGAGCTGCTGCGTGACTCCACCTTTGCCTCTTTCGGCAACTTCCGCCCGCAGTCGGGTAGCTCGGCTCAGGCCGTTTCGGACATCGACCTTCGTGGTCTCGGTTCGCAGCGTACCCTCGTGCTGATCG
>JBEIPT010000202.1:0-6919 GCA_040376895.1 Lysobacteraceae bacterium
AAACCCAGACTCGAACTGGGGACCTACCGCTTACAAGGCGGTTGCTCTACCAACTGAGCTATTCCGGCAGGGGCGATATTTTAGCCCGCGCAATTCCGATGCCGCAATGATTTCGTTGTTGCGTGGTCGGTTCCGTCTGCCGATGTTCGCGCTGTCGGACCGTCATAGTGCTTGCGTTGGGCTGTGTCATCACCACAAATAACAACGGCACCCGAGGGTGCCGTTGTCGATGAAGCGATTGAAGCCGAATCAGGCGAAGCGCTTGCGAACTGCCACGAGGCCGAATACCGAGAACAGGCCCATCAGCGTCCACAGCATGGTGTTCGACAGGGCAGGGACCGGGCCCGGAGGGGTGAGGCCACCCAGTGCGCCGACCACTTCAAACAGGTAGTCGGGAGCAGCACCACCGCCGACACCGCAGACGGTATTCGGCGTGAAATTGACGCAAGTCGTGGCGAAACCGCCACCCGGGTTACGCCACACTGCTTCGGAACCGGTTTGTACGCTGCGGTTCGACCAGAAGTGCTGGCCGTTAGACGCGAAGTTCTGACCCGTCTGGATCTGCACCCAGTACGTACCCGGACCAACGATACATGGGGTCGGCAGCGTCAGGGCAAACGAACCAGCTGTGTCGGAAGGCGAGATATCGGTATAGCTGCACAAGGCCGCGCCAGGGAGATCAGGATCGCCGCCGCCGGGGCTGTTTGCGTGGATCGAGACGTCGACAAGCGAGCCACCGGGGGTGCCCGTTGTGCCTACCGTGTTGATGGCCGTGATCGTCCAGCCGGTCGTGGCGCTGCCCGGCACGACAAAGTCGTCGGCTGCAAACGAATCGTATGAGTCAAAAGACACTTCGAAGTCTTGATCCGGCACGCCGTTCGCGGCTGGGCTGTCGATCTGCGAATAGAGCACCGTGCCACCACCGCGAGGACCCATCACTCCGCCCGTACCGGCGTTCGGAACCGGGGCGGCATGGGCCGCAGACACGAACAGTGCGCCAACGATCGCGGCGCTCAACAAGGTGTTCTTCATGGGGTGGCTCCTGAGCTCAATAGACGGGAATTTGTGGGTATGACGTTGACGGGCAACTCTCGAAGTTTGTCAATTCGTGAGAGTATTGTCAAAGAAATCAAGGTAGTCAGGTCACAGTTTCCCATTTGAATCCCACGATTCGAAGGCGAAACCGAACTGGCGATAGCGGCCGATTCCCCGTTGATCCATCGGTTCCCTGACCTGAGCGGCGCTGGCGGTGCGAACCGTGCGTGCCACACGTTCCGGGTGCAGGCACTCTTGGCTCCACATTAGTCCAGAAAATTCAAGGACTTGCCGAATAGACTGTTCCGGATTGGCGACCAGTTCTTCGTAATGGACCACCATGACTTGATTCGGTGCCACGGCGACAGCCCGGTCCATCAGAGTTCGGCAGCCCCGGCCATATTGGGCAATCGCATCCAGATCAAAACTGAACGTATTGCCGAGCGAGAAGTACTGCTGCAGGCAACTCAGCGCGTTGTCGCGGGCGTCACGCCGGCACTCGATGACCCGTGCACCGGGCAATGCCTGAAGAATGTCGGCCAGATGAAGGAAGTTGCCGGGCCATTTGTCGATGTGACGTGGGTGATCCTGTCGCCAGCGTTCGGTTCTCTGCAGGTACTGGCGACCCAGGTCGGTTGGGTCCATCGGCGTGCCGCGTGTTGTCTGGACCAGGGCCGGGAAGTCCGGCAGTTCGCTGGCTGCCGAAATGGCAGGGTGTGCCGCCAGCATTTGCTCGAGTAGCGTCGAGCCGCTTCTTGGCAAGCCGACGATGAAGATGACCTCTTGCCCCGGTAGGTTCGTTGATGCGGGCGCTGGTGCCAGTCGTGCCATCTGGTCGGCCACGGTCTGTTCGAACGTGTCCGCTCGGAACGGGCGTTGCGCTGCGACCTGTGCATTCGCTTCGCCCAATACCTGCCAGGCAAGACGTGGGTCTGAAAACCGTGCATGGGCGCTGGCGCGTGCGAAACCGAGTGGATCACGATCTTTGGGGTTGAGTCCCGGCGCTTGCCACAGTTCGTCGAGTTGGTGCAGGTCGTCCCGGGTCAAGGGGCGGGTCTTCAGGTTGGCGATGCCCCACCAGGCCGCACCAGCCGTTGGTTTGATCCGGATGGCCTCCCGAAAGTGTTCGATGGACTCGTCGATGTGCCCGAGGGCCTTGTCGATCTCGGCCACGGCAATTCGGGCTTCGACATGCAAGGGTTGGGCGGCGAGGAACTGTCGATAGATCGGCGCGGCCTCCGCCAATCGGGCATCCAGGCGCAGCAGGTTGCCGAGATTCAGCAAGGCAGGCGGATATTGTGGCGCCAGATCCAGTGCGACACCCAGTTCGGCCTTGGCGGCGTCGATGGCACCCAGACGCCTCAGGATCGAGGCCAGATTGACTCGCAGCACCGGGTTACGCGGTTCGGCAGCAATGAACGGCTCCAGCAGTACCCGGGCGGCAGCAGGTTGTCCGAGTTCAGACAGGGCAATGGCATGCATCCGGGCATCATCGTGATGCCGAATTTCGGCCTGCGGCAGCAACCGGAGCACGTCTGGCCATCGCTGTCGACCGAAAGCCTGGCTGGCCGCCACATGGTTGGAATGTTGCATCGGGATCTGGACTAGTTGGTGGCCTTCATTATGATGGGCGCCATCGAATCTGCGATAGCAGGCATCACCATGCGGTATGGCTTCATCGGAATCTGTTGCATTTTGGCGGTCACGCTCCCCTCGGTAAGCCTCGCCGTCGGGCCCTTCATCGACGATGGCGCGAACCGGGGCATCGGTGCGTACGAGCAAGCGCAACCCATGGGCAGTGGTGTGGCGGCTTCCGATTTTGACCAGGATGGCGATGTCGACTTGTTCGTGCCAACCGTAGAGGGGCAGCCGAACCAGTTGTATGTCAATAACGGTCAGGGGCATTTTGCGGAATCGGCTGCGTCGCACGGTTTGGCCGATACGGCCCGCGCGCGGGCAGCGCTCTGGTTCGACATGGACGGAGACCGCGATCTCGACTTGCTGGTCGGCAGCGACTGTTTTGGCGAATGGGTGCTGGAGCCCGGGCTGACCGTCTGCCGAGCTGATCGCCCGATGCAAAAGCTCTACCGGCAAGAGCAAGGCCAGTTTGTCGATGTCACGGCCACCAGCGGACTAGGGCAGGATTCCGGTGGATTCCGCAATGACGAACATCGAGGTGGTTATGCGGCCGCCGACGTGGACGGTGACGGCGATCTTGATCTGTATGCAGCGATCTGGTTCGGCCAGAGTACGTTCTATCTGAATCAGGGCAACGGCACTTTTGTGGATGCCACTATGTCCGCGGGCATGCAGACGCCGACACAACTGGCGCAATGGCAGCCGGTGTTCGCCGACTTCAATCGCGACGGTGCGCAGGATCTTTTCATTGCCGTCGACTTTGCCGAAAACCTGTTGTTCATCAACGACGGCGATGGCGCATTCGTTGATCATGCCGATGCAGCCGGCGTGGCGACGATCTGGAACGAAATGGGTGTCGCACTGGGTGATTACGACAACGATGGTGATCCCGATGTCTACTCCACCAATGTCTGGGAGCGATCGCCGGGTGAACACAATGTGTTGTTCCGCAACGATTCGGCAGGTGGAGTCGCAGCGTTCGGCAATCCAGCGATGGAACTCGGCGTTGGCAATACGAGTTGGGGTTGGGGCACCACATTCTTTGATGCCGACCTGGATGGTGATCTGGATCTCGCCGCGACCAATGGTTTTGGCAGTTCCGACGGTCCGCAGTACACCACCGACCGAAGCTGTTTCTTTCGCAACGATGGCAACGTGTTTGTCGAAATGGCAGCGGCCGTCGGCCTGGATGACAACTTCTGGGGCAGCAGCCTGATCGCCGCCGATCTGGACACCGACGGTCGTCCGGATCTGGTGCAGACCACCAAGGTTCATCCGACGCCTGGCCCACTTCGCCTCATGATGAATCAGGGCATCGGCGACGAGGGTTGGTTGCGGATCCAGCCGAAGATGCTGTCGGGGAACACCCAGGCAATCGGCGCTGAAGTAAGTGTCCGGACGGGCTCTTCATGGCAGACACGCTTTATTCATGCCGGCATCAGTTTCCTCGGCCAGGAACCTGCCGAGGCCTTGTTTGGCCTTGGCGATTCGGATCGAGTCGACGAACTCGTCATCCGCTGGCCAAATGGGTCAATCAGCCAACGACTGGGTACTCCTGCGAACTCGCGCCTTGAACTCTGGGATGACCAGATGATGGAAGGTGGGTTCGAGTAAGGACAGCGCCCGGCAGCGCTGTCAGCGCCGGAATCGCCAGAACAGCACCAGAATGCAGATGAAGGAACTCGCGACCGGTATCAGCGCGACCAGGGTGAGGAACAAACGAAGTATCACTCCATGCTCCAGCCACTTGCTGATGCGATAGACACCCAAAGCACCGATCACCGCCAGAACCACCGCCAGGATTCGGATGGGCATGCCACTCAAGGTGGTGGCCAGCGACAGCATGATGAACAGGCCAGACGCACCGGTCAGCGTGGCCAATGTGCCGGGCAGTTCATGGTCTTCGTGCTCCTGGGCGGTGATCGGTGTACCCCGTCGCGGTGCTGATGCAGTCGCTGTGGCGGAACTTTCACTCACGGGCCGAGCCGTCACCGGATTCGCCACAACGGGTTGTCGAGTCTTCGCACGCTCAGCGAGCACCGGGAGCAGGCGACCGGGTTCCATCAAAGCCTTCATCAGATCGACATAACCCCCGCTGCCGGCGATGATCCCCTGATTCGCGGCTTCGGTAACGCCGCGCATCCGCGCCATCAGCATCAGGGCATTCGAGGCGCCAAGATCCTGATGCATGTGTTCCGTGCCGCGATAGGCCATCGCCAGCATGAAAAGACCACTGCCATGCCCGCCATGAGCGGCCTGACTGAACCAATGCAGCGCTTTGGCGCCGTCTTTTGGTAAGCCATCGCCATTCTGGTAACAAACGCCGAGATTGAACATGGCGTCGACCGAACCCAAATCGGCAGCTTTTTTCAACGCGGCAGCGGCCTGCACAAAATCCTGAGCGACGCGCTCGCCGGTGATGTAGTCGACCGCAATCAGATACCACGCCTCCGCATCACCTGATTCGGCGCGCGCGCGCAGTTCTTGCGGTGAGGGCGGTCCGGATGGCTGACCTGGTTCGGCCATGGGTTCCAGCGTCAGTTCGGGTTTGCTTGCGGGCTGAGCCGCGTCGAGTGTCGCCGCGGCGGGTGTCGCGGTGACCGGTGCGGACGCGCCCGGTGAGCCGGGTTTGGGTGTGGGTGTGGGTGTGGGTGTGGGTGTGGGTGTGGGGCCCTTGGCGCGGGCCTCCTGCCACTGTCGGAAACGCTGGTCGAGCAGTGCCGCCAGCCGATCAAAATTGGCCCAGGTGTCGGGAATGCTGCAGAAGTCGTCGGTGGGGTGTCCGGTTGAGGGAAAGTCGGCCTGGAACACCCGCTCGTAGTCCTTGTTGAACAGCCGCTCGTAGTAGACCTTCGTGAATGCGTTGCCGAGTGGATTGAAGTCGTCCGCGGTCAGCTTGCCATCGCAGCGGTCGAGCAGGACCTCGCGGCCGGTGGTCTGGCGTGCCTTCAGTTGTTCGATGTGTGAGTGCGCCTCGGGCATGGAAAAATGGTCGCCGCCAAGGCCGCGCAGGATGGCCCATGCCAGATACATGCCCATATGTGTGGCACCGGCATCATTGTCGAGTTCGGTCTCGAAGTTCAGGAAACAGTATTCAGAGTCGTCGTACTTCATGCGGGATGGGTGGAACTCGAGGAGTATGGGCAGGACCGGACCATAACGAATCCGGGGTGTTGGTCCAAGTCGACCGCCAGTATCGGTGAAACGATTCCTGAAACAATTTCTCACGCGAATGTGACCGATGCAGGTAGGCACCTTCAAGTAGGGTTTGCAGTTGGCTACCCGGTTTGTATGCAATGAGCGAATTAGACAAGACCCAGGCCAATCCGGACGTTCCGGAAGCCGCGCCCAGCTTGCCCGAGCGGATCGGTCCGTACCGGATCCTGCGAGTGATCGGGCAGGGTGGCATGGGCATTGTCTATCTTGGCGAGAGCGACACGCCGCGCCGTCAGGCGGCAATCAAGCTGATGCTGGCCGACCACTACGATGGTGAAGGGCTGTCGCGTTTCCGGCGCGAGATGGACGTGCTGGCGCGTCTGGAGCATCCCGGCATCGCGCGCCTTTACGAAGCGGGTGGTACCGACCAGTCCGGCACCACGCGCCCGTGGTTCGCGATGGAGTACATCGAAGGTTTGCCGCTGGACGAGTACGTGCGCGATCGCCAACTCAACCCGCGGCAGGTGTTCGAACTGGTGGCGCATGTGGCGCGCGCGCTGCACTACGCGCACCAGCGTGGCGTGATCCATCGCGACATCAAGCCGGCCAACATCCTGGTCGATCCGCAGGGCCAACCCAAGATCCTCGATTTCGGCATTGCCCGATTGAATCAGGGTGAGGCTGCGGGCGTGCGCACGCGCTTCGGGCAGATCATCGGCACACTGGCATACATGAGTCCCGAGCAGTTGTCTGGCGGGCACAACGCCGATGTCCGCTCCGATGTTTATGCACTCGGTGTGGTGCTGTATCAGTTGCTGTGCGGGGAGTTGCCGATCCGCATCGGCACGACCAGCCTGATCGAAGCCATCAAGGAGTTGAGCGAAGGTCGGCGCACGCGTCTGAGTGATCGCGAACCGAAGTTCCGCGGCGAGGTCGAATTGATTGTCGACACTGCCTGTCAGCGTGAGTTGGAACATCGCTACGACAGTGCGGCGAGTTTTGCGCAGGACCTCGAGTCGTATTTGCGCAATCGACCGCTGAGTGCGCGCAAACCCAGTTGGACTTACGTGTTCGGCAAGTTCGTCCGGCG
>JBEIPT010000215.1:0-6640 GCA_040376895.1 Lysobacteraceae bacterium
AGCCGCGGCCTCGCCTGAGCCCGCTGAAGCAGCACCGGATGCAGCCATGGATACCGGGCCGACTCGCGAGCCTGAGCTGCCCGCGCAGCCTGCGTCGGTACGGATCGACAATCCGATTGAGCCCAGTCACATGGATCTGCAGGCGATCTCGCGGCAGGAGCGCCGGTTCACCGACGCCCAGAGAGAATGGTGTGTGGGTGAAGCGCTGATCCGATCAGGCTTCATGATCGTTCCGGAAGACTTCATCGCCGGCGGTGACCATGCGATGGCGCTGTACCTGCTCGAGTCCGTTCCTGCGTCGGATTGATCGGTAGCCGCGTCTGGTCGGATCAACCGTTCCACCCCGGGTTTGGCGGCGTCAGAACGGATCCCGTCCGAGCGGTCGCCTTGGGCTGCTTGTCTTCCGAGCAGCATCGTGAACTGTGCGGACAATGGGATCCTGCAAACAAATCGGTCCGGGTCACCACGCGGGTGGATTTGCAGTTGAGGGTCTGGCATCGTGGGCCGATGTTTGAGACGTGGTGGCGTGACCTGAATCAAGGAAAGTGCGGCAGGGCTTTCGGAGCACTCCGGTACACGAGTACTCGCCAACTGCTCACGATCGCATTGGCCGCGACGGCGATGTGGTCCCCGAACAGCATCGCAAACGATAGTCCCCTCCAGTACCGGGACAGCTATCGTCATTACGACACCAATGATGGGCTACCCCAGAATTCGATCACCGCTTTGGTCGAGTCAGCCGACGGTTACCTGTGGTTGGGAACCTACGGCGGCCTCACCCGCTTCGACGGCCTGCGCTTTTCGGTATTCCACGCCACCGCCGACGAAGGTCCGGGCAGTGACCGGATCCTGAGTTTGCTGGAGGATCGTCCGGGCCGATTGTGGATCGGCACCGAAGACGCTGGCGTCAGCGTGTTGCGCGATGGCGAGTTCGAGCGACTGGAAATGTGCGGCGGTACCTGCCGCGTTGGCGCGCTGGTGCGTGATGCTTCGCGGATCGTCGCTGCGACCGACCAGGGCGTATGGGTGATCGATGCCGAGTCGGGAAGGAGTCGGGTTCTGGTATCACCTCCGGGACTTCGGTTGGCGATATCCGCGGCTAACGGTCCGGTCCATGTCAGTGGCGAGGCAGGCCTGTTCCGCCTGGATGGCGATCAAGTGCTGCCGGTGCCATTGCCCGAGGGAACCGAGCAAATCCAGTCGCTGGGTTGGTTGGACGACACGCTGTGGGCTGGCACGAGCAATGAGGTTCTGGTCTGGAACGGGTCCACCTGGTCAAGACCGTTCGCGCAGTTCCCGGGCCTCGGGGCCACGGTGATCACACGCGATGCCAAAGGCTCCTGGTGGCTGCACGACGATCAATCCGGCCTGGTCCATCTCGAACCTGATGGCACCAGCCGTCCGGTGGCGCCGGAACTGCTCCGCCTGGGACGGATCGAACAATCGCTTCTGGATCGCAGCGGCAACCTGTGGCTCGGCAGCAACGGTCGCGGCCTGTTGCGGATTCGTGCGGCGACCGTCGCGGTCCTGGATGATCCCGAATTGGGTCTCGACCTACCTGCAATGCCCGTCATCTCCGATGGCATGGGTGGGCAATGGCTTGGTTTGCTTTGCGGCGGAATCCGGCATCTGGATCGGCAGGGGAGCATGACCACCGTGCCCTGGTTTTCGAATTCCGCCGCCTGCCCCTGGTCGATGGCGAGAACCGACGGGACACTTTGGGTCGGCACTTCGGATGGCTGGCTGGCGCGCGCGGAAGGGCCAGAGTTCGATCGGTTGGTGCCGATTCGCCGCTTGCCGGAGCAACCGATCATCCGGGCGATCGTGGCCGCGCCGCAAGGCGGCTGGTGGATCGCGCTTCAAGGGAAATTGGTCTGGTTGCCGACCGATGGCCTCGGCGATCCCCGCCCGATCGCCGCCCTGAACAACATGACGGTGAATCGAATCCGGCCTGCGCGTGAAGGCGGACACTGGTTCGTCGGGGACCGCGGCGCCGTTCGAATCGTCGATGAACGCGCAGCCGAACACATCACCGAAGCCGATGGGCTGTCGAGCCGTTTTGCGCGGGACATTTTCGAGCATGATGACGGCACGCTATGGATCGGAACCTACGGCGGCGGCGTCACGATCAGGCGCGCCGGAGTCTTGAAGACCTACCGCGAGAACGACGGATTGTTCGACAACACGGTTTCCTGTTTCCTGGCAGATGGCGCCGGACGCCTCTGGGCAAGCGGCAACCGCGGCATCAGCTTGTTCGCTGCCGATCAGGTTGCTCGCGCCGGCACCGAACCGACGCTCTACACGACCGGTTATGCCCAGTCGGAGGGTTTGCGGTACGCCGAAACCAACGGTGGCTCGAACGACGCCTGCCATCGCGACGAAAGCGGACGCTTGTGGTTTCCGTTGGTCTCGGGGTTTGCCGTGGTCGAACCCGATCATGCGGTGCAGTCGCTTCGCCAGGCATCACGCCCGGTTATCGAATCCGTGCTGGTGGGCGGACAAGTGCGCCCTCATTCCGGCACACTGAAACTGGCAGCAGATGCTCGCGATATCGAGATCCGTTACGCCGCACCCAATCTGTCCAACAGCGAATCCATCCGGTTCCGGGTTCGGCTGGCGGATACGGAGGACTGGACGGAACTCGGAGAACAGCGCAGCGTGTTCTACCCTCTGCTGCCCTATGGCGAACTCGCGTTCCAGGTTTCTGCGCGAAGTGCCGACGGCACTTGGCTCGACATGCCGGAGCCACTGCGCATGTTCCATCGGCAGCCATGGCACCTGCATCCGCTTGCCATTCTCTCGGCGCTGATTCTGGGCGTGATCGCCGTGCTGCTGGGTCGCCGGTCGGTCGTTGGTCTGCTGGATGCCCGGGCGCGTCGACTGGCGCAACACGCGCTTCGGCGCGCCGAGGATCTGACGATCGACAATCAGCGGCTGCATCGACAAGCCAATGTCGACAGTCTCACGGGGCTTGCGAACCGTCGCCGATTCACCGAAGCACTGGCCGAAATCTGGACACTGCCAGCGATGTCGCCCATCACGCTGATGATGATCGATGTCGATGATTTCAAACGCTACAACGACACGTTCGGCCACCCTGCTGGCGATGCCTGCCTGCAATTGCTGGCACAGACCTTGCGGACCACGATGCCGCCACCGGCGCTGGTCGCCCGACATGGCGGGGAAGAATTCGCGATCATCAGTCCGAACAGCGATGAAGCCGCCGCCGGCACACTCGCCGAACGATTGCGCGCAGCCGTGATCGATCTGGCACACCATCATGCTCCGAGCGCGAGTCATCCCATTGTCACGATCAGCATCGGTGTATGCACCGTGTGGCCTGGTCCGGACATGTCTCCGAAGCAAGCCTTGGCCGCTGCGGATGAAGCCTTGTATCGGGCGAAAAGTGGCGGTCGGAACCAGATCCAGTTCGCTCGCTGAAGTGGGCGATTCCGGGCAACCCTCAACTTGGCAACGCTAATCCCGGCAAGCCTCAGCCAGGTCCGCGCGCAAACGCGATGAAATCCTGAACCAGCGGATCGCCGGCCCAGGTTGAGGGAACGAATATTCCGGATTGAATGGGTTGCAAACGTTCCTGGACCGACACGACCTGTACGCTCGATCCGGCCGTGACACGGCCCGACTGAAGCAAGGGCAACAGCGATACGCCGAGTCCTGCCTCCACCATCTGAACGATGATCGATGTCGTCGTCGCCTGCATGCCGATTCGTGGCCGTGAACCTGCGGCATGGAATGCCTCCAGCACGTGCTGGCGACCGGTGGAGCCGGCTTCGAAAAGAATCAACTCTTCGTCGGCAAGGTCGACGAGGGAAACCGAGGCCCGCTTGGCAAGCCGGTGCCCGAGCGGCACAACCAACGACCAGTTCATGTCGAACCAATGGGTGTAGGCAACATCTTCCGGGAAATCGACCGGGGCACAGAAGCCGATCGCACATTCGGTGGACTGCAGCATCGCGCCCATGATCTGCTGTTCGGTACGGACACTGAGCCGGAGGAGCACTTCGGGATGGGCACGCCGATACGCTGCAATCAGGTCGATCAGCAAGTAGGACGCCAGGTAGTGACTTGCGAAGACCCGAAGTTGATCATGTTGCCGCTCTCCGGTCACAGCTTGCAGGAAGTGCCGCTCTTCCTCCAGAAGTCGACGGCCACGATGGACGAACAGACGTCCGGCGTGCGTGGGCTCGATGCGATCGATCGATCCGTCGACGAGCGAAAGAAGGCGAACGCCCAAACGGTGCTCGAGCCCGCGCGATGTGGCCAGAACCTGCTCGATGGTTCGCCCGCAGTCGGCAGCGGCACGCTCTGCAGAGCCGGTTTCAATCAGCTTCAAGGTAACGGATACGGCGTCGAGATCGAGGGCCATGGCTGGATGTTATCAGCGCGCTTCGGCCTGCATCACGATCCGGTATCGCGCCTTGCCGGAGGCCAGCCGCTCGAAGGCATCATTGATGGACGACATCGGAAACGACTCCACTTGCGGAAGGATGCTGTGGCGCGCAGCGAACGCCAGCATGTCGAGCATTCGACCCGGCGAACCGATTGCGGATGCCGAAACCTGCGCAGCATTGGGCATCAGTAAATCCGGCGAGAAAGCCAGGGGAGCACAACCGACGCCGAGCACGTGCAGGCGCCCGCGATGCGCCAGCGCTTGAGCAAATGGCGCCAGGTCGATCGGAGCCGCCGTCGTCACCAGGATAAAGTCGAACGGTCCGGCGCGGCGCAGGTCGGCGGCACTCGAATCGCTGGGCAAGACATGATGCGCACCCAAAGTGCTCGCCTCGTCGACTGCAGCGCCTGGTTCCACGAATGCCGTGACTTCGCACCCGAATCGATTGAGAAACTGCAGCGCCAGGTGCCCCAGCCCACCAACACCGACGACCGCCACACGATGAGTCGCATGGACAAACTCGGCGATCGGGGAAAACACCGTGATTCCGCCGCAGAACAAGGGCCCGGCGAGTGCACTCGGCAGACTCTCCGGCACCGGAAAGGCCCACGCCCAATGAGTCCGTACCCGTTCGGCAAAACCGCCGTGACCATCGATGATCAACCGCTTCAGATCCTGACACTGATGCAGGTGGCCGGCCCGACAGGCGTGACAGATCAGACAGGAACCGCTGTACCAGCCCAAACCAACGCGTTGACCGACCGTCACGCCCAGCGCCCGCATGCCGACCGCAGACACACGACCGATGATTTCGTGCCCGCCCACGAACGGATATCTGGACCGCTGCCACTGATTTCGCCACATGGCCAGGTCTGAGGCACAGAGGCCACAGGACTCGACGGTTACCTCGATCTGTTCGGCTGCCAGGGGGCCGACCATCAACTCCCGACGTGCGAACTGCTTTCCGGGTGTCTCTGCGACCCACGCCAGAATCCGCTGATCCGGCGGCGCACAAGGGACCACATTGGTTGATTGCTGACGTTCGATTGCGGTGATGTCATCCATGACGCGACTCCGACGCAGATTGGTTGAATGGTCCCGGCGCGGCATCGGTCAGCCCTCGAAGCCGTCACCAAACAGCGACGGGACTTGCGAGACCTGTTCGGACAATCCGTGCAGATACACCTCGAGATTGTCGTAGCCAGCCACGCCCAGTAGCGGTAAGGACAGATGGGCGCCATTGGTCTGGGACACATCGGGATCGAGCCCGAGGTGGGCGTATTGCAGCTCGAAGGTGTCGGGCATGCCGTCGTCGTCGCGGTCGACCGGTGCCGCCGGTGTTCCGGAATCACGCGTGAGCGCGTCGTCGGCTTCGGGCTGTGACCGCGGCAGCAATGCAGGTGATCCGCTGAGCACGCGCGTGCGGATGCGTCGGTCCATCGGATCGTGCGGCAACGCGCCGACACGAAAGGCAAACCCGCTTTCCATCTCGCCGCTTGTCCAGTAGTTCACGGCCGGAAACGGGTGACGATTCGACAGGCGCGTCGCGCCGCCCATCCATGTGTTGGGTGCGGCATCAGGGAAGTCGTTGCAGCAATAGGCCAGTTGGTAGTCACTGAAATTCGGATAGAGGTTCATCCGATTGCCCGAGAAGTACAACTGGTTCTGAGTGTTCACGAGGCCGTCCCAGTTGAACAGGGCGTTGCCGTGTCCGCTGCGTGCGATCACGCGGTTGTTCACTGCATTCATGTGTACGACATACGGACCGAGTGAAGGATTGCCGTCGACGTTCCGCTGAAACTGGATGTCGATACCGGGATCGAACTGAAGATTGTTCGAGAGTTCCAGTCGCAGCGGTCGGTCCGCACAAGCAGTGGTCTGAAACGGTGCGATGTCTTCGTAGTTCGACGCCTCGCAGTTGATCTCCGGCAGTCGCCCGTCAAAACGGAACCAGAGATTCTTCAGCAGGCTCAGTGCATCCTGAGGAAAATCGGGATGCGCATAGTTCATCAGCACGCCGCCGTAGATCGCATGCCCACCCACCGTCTCGGCAAGGATGCTGCGCTGGATCGTGCCTTCGGATGCCCACGACAGTTGCACGGCCTCGTCGGTGGCATGAGCAAACGAACTGCGGTCGATGATGAATCGTTTGATGCCGTCGAGCCGCAGAGCGTCGTCCAGCACGTCACCGCCGACCGGCACGCCCAATTGGGCAGCCGGACGCGATCG
>JBEIPT010000084.1:0-11336 GCA_040376895.1 Lysobacteraceae bacterium
GGACTCCGCCTGCAGCCGACCCAGGCGCATGGCCAAGGCGTTCATGTCCCGATTGACGAGCTTCGACAGACGCTCGACTTCCGATTGCTGCTCACTCAATGCCGAGCGCGTTTGCGCCAGGCGCTCCTGCGTTCGCTTTGGACCCAGGACACTCGCGCCAAACCAGGCGCCCAGTAATGCAATCAAGAGCACTGCACCAAGCAGTACCGCCAGCGCGATTCGACGGTTACGCGGATCTCCGAGTTGAATCACTCGGGTTCCGACCGCCGGATTGGCGACAATGATGATATTCATGCTGTCGTCAGTTCCTTACGAATTCATGCCGATGCGTCCGAAAACCACCGACTCCCGCTTCCGCCGTGCCGACCAGGCCACGTCCGAAGCACCTCCGCTGCGTGATCTGCTCGGTCGGGCCCAATGGCTCGCCGCGTTCGATCACCGCGTCCGTCAACAATTGCCCGCCGATCTTGCCCGGGGTTTGGTGATCGCCAACGTGCGCGTGAACGCACTGGTGGTGACCGCTTCACACCCCGCGCTTGCGCGTCGGGCCCGCATGGAACAGAAACGCATCCTTGAGGCTGCGAACCGGTTCCTGCCGGAGCCTTTGAAGACGCTGACCGTGAAGGTGATACCGCCAGCCACCGGTGTTGAAACCAGTGTTGCCGCGTCACCGCCCTCGTCGGTGGCCATCGAGCACTTGAGGCTCGCTGCCCTGGCCTTGGGCGACGCCGAAATGGCAGCCGCTTTTGCCAGCCTGTCCCAAAAACCCTGACATCCTTGCGGACATCACTGCAGCCTTTCGGCTGCCTGCTTCATCGGGGCCGACACCTCGGCCCTGCCCGTCTGATGCGGGCTCTGACTACTGTGTAAAACGGTTGTTCAGATGGCCTGGGCTGGGTGCGCGTAAGAAATCGGCGCATCCGCAGGATCCATGAAGGTGATCTCTTCCCAAGCCTTGCTGTCGGCAATCAAAGCGCGGAGCAGCATGTTGTTCAGCTGGTGCCCGGACTTGAAGCCGTAGAACGCGCCGATGAGACTGTGCCCAAGCAGGTACAGGTCGCCGATCGCGTCCAGAATCTTGTGTTTGACGAACTCGTCCTCGTAACGCAGGCCGTCTTCGTTCAATACGCGGTAATCGTCGAGCACGATGGCGTTGTCCATCGAACCGCCGAGCACCAAGTTGCGCTCACGCAGCATCTCGAGGTCACGCATGAATCCGAACGTGCGGGCGCGACTGACTTCCTTGACGAAGCTGGTCGTCGAAAAGTCGATCTCTGCCGACGAGCTCTTGCGCGTGAAGATGGGGTGGTCGAAGTCGATCGTGAAACCCACCTTGAACCCGTCAAACGGATCAAAGCGAGCCCATTTGTCGCCATCACGGACGATCACGGACTTCTTGATGCGGATGAAGCGCTTCGCGACGTTCTGTTCTTCGATGCCGGCAGATTGCAGCAGGAAGACAAAAGGACCGGCGCTGCCATCCATGATCGGCACTTCCGAGGCACTGACGTCGACATAAGCGTTGTCGATGCCGAGGCCAGCCATGGCGGAGAGAAGATGTTCGACCGTCGACACGCGCACTTGGCCGTTCGTCAGCGTGGTCGACATGCTGGTGTCGCCCACCGATTCGGCAGAGGCATGGATTTCAACGGGTTCGGCAAGATCGACACGCCGGAAAATGATTCCGCTGTCCGGAGCGGCCGGGCGCAGGGTCAAATAGACCTTCTGCCCAGTGTGGATACCAACGCCAGTGGCGCGGATGACATTTTTAAGCGTGCGTTGCTTGATCATTTTTCGACTTTCCTCGGAACAGAGGACGAGCTAACCGGCGGGCACTGTACCGGGGATATCCCGGACCTGAAACCCGGCCGCCACGAAAAAGCCACAGAATTGTGGTTAATTTACAACAAAAAGACCGCGCGGGCCGGGGCAGGCCAACGCGGTCAAAGTTTTGCGCCATCCGAAACGACTGCCGGACCGCCTTTCGACAGTCCAACCTCCGCGGTGGCCGATCAAAGGATCAGTCGGCCTGCCGGCGCAGGAACGCCGGAATGTCCAGGTAATCCTCGTTCGAACGGGTCGCCGGTGTCGGCATCACGGGATCCGCGGGCACGGTCGAAGCAGACGCGGCTGCGCTGCCCATCGAGGTACGCGGCGTGAAGTTGGCGCGAATCTGGGCAGATGGCGTGGCTGCAACGGGCGCCGGAGTCTCGACTTCGCCGGTGGTGCCATTGCGGACCAGTTTGACCGGGCGCTGCATCGGCTGTGGCTCGCGAATGACCGGACGCGCCGCTTGTGCCTGGCGATTCAGGCCGGTGGCGACCACCGTCACACGGATGTCGTCTTCCAGATCCGGGTCGAGCACCGTGCCGATGACGACCGTGGCATCTTCGCTGGCGAACTCCGAAATGGTGCGACCCACTTCGTCGAACTCGCGCATGCTCAGGTTCATGCCGGCCGTGACATTGACCAGAATGCCGCAAGCGCCGGCCAGATTGATGTCATCCAGCAGCGGATTGTTGATCGCCGCTTCGGCGGCGGCCATCGCGCGATCGTCACCTCGGGCGGTGCCGGTACCCATCATGGCCATGCCCATTTCGCTCATCACCGTGCGGACGTCGGCGAAGTCGACGTTGATCAGGCCCGGACGGGTGATCAGGTCGGCGATACCCTGCACGGCACCGAGCAGCACGTCGTTGGCCGAACGGAATGCGTTCAGCAGCGAGATCTCGCGACCCAGTACGGACAGAAGCTTTTCGTTCGGGATGGTGATCAGGCTGTCGACATGCTGGCTCAGCGAGTCGATACCCTGAAGCGCCATCTGCAACCGGCGACGGCCTTCGAACGGGAACGGCTTGGTGACCACGGCGACGGTCAGGATGCCCATTTCCTTCGCCAACTGGGCGACCACCGGTGCGGCACCCGTGCCGGTGCCACCACCCATGCCGCAGGTGATGAACACCATATCGGCGCCTGTGAGCAGTTCGCGGATGCGCTCGCGGTCTTCCATGGCGGCCTGTTTTCCGACTTCCGGATTGGCGCCGGCACCAAGACCCTTGGTGACGTTGCCGCCCAGCTGCAGCGTGGTTTTCGCCGGACAGTGCCGCAAGGCCTGTGCGTCGGTGTTGGCGCAGATGAAGTCCACGCCTTCCACTCCGGCGTTGACCATGTGCGCGACCGCATTGCCGCCGCCGCCACCGATGCCGATGACTTTGATGACCGCGTTCGGTGCGGGTGCTTCGATGAATTCAAACATTGCCCCTTGCTCCTTCTAAAGTGAATCGTTGCTGCTTGGTATGGTTGGTGGATCGACGCCCACTTTTCGGTCCGGCCGTTCGCCGGCTCAACTGCGGCCCATCCTGGGCCATGGATCCGCCGGGGTTTGCCCCGGCGGCATCCGAACGGAATCGGCCATCGCCGCTCCGGTCCATCAAAACTCTCCCGCGAAGAACTTCTTCATGCGCGCCCAAAGGCTGCCCACCGCTTCGGTGGCCGGATGGCCCTGATTGCGCGAGGTAAGGCGCTTCGCCCCCACCTTCAGCAAACCGACGCCGGTTGCATGGATCGGGTTACTGACCACGTCGGACAGGCCGCGCACACCGTGCGGCACACCGATCCGGACTGGCATGTGGAACATTTCTTCAGCCAGTTCCACGACACCCTCCATTCGCGCGCCGCCACCGGTCAGCACCACACCGGCGGCGATCATTTCCTCGTGCCCGGACCGGCGCAGTTCCGCCTGGACCATCTCGAAGATTTCCTCGTAACGCTTCTGCACGACGTCGGCGAGCATCTGGCGCGCCAGTCGCCGTGACGGTCGGTCGCCGACACTGGTGACTTCAATGGTTTCCTCGGGCCGCGCCAGCTGCGCCAGCGCGCAGGCGTACTTGACCTTGATCTCTTCGGCATAGGGCGTCGGCGTGCGGAACGCAAACGCGATGTCGTTGGTGACCTGATCACCGGCAATACCCAATGACGCGGTATGCCGCATCGAGCCCTGCGTGAACACGGCGATGTCGGTCGTGCCGGCGCCGATGTCGATCATGCAGACACCCAGATCACGTTCGTCCTGCGTCAGCACGGCCTCGGACGATGCCAACTGCGCCGGAATCAGATCGTCGACATGCAGGGCACAACGCGTCACGCACTTCGAGATGTTCTGTGCCGCCGATTGAGCACCGGTAATGACGTGCACGCGCGCCTCGAGTCGCGTGCCGATCATGCCGACCGGATGCCGGATGTCTTCCTGCTCGTCGAGTACGTATTCCTGCGCGAGCACGGTGAGGATCCGCTGGTCGGCCGGCAACGCCACGGCGCGTGCTGCGTCGAGGACACGTTCTATGTCGCCTTCATCGACCTCACGGTCACGGGTATCGCGGATGGCTACGACACCTTGCGAGTTGAGGCTGCGGATGTGGCTGCCGGAGATCGACGCAAACACCGAGCGGATCTCGCAACCGGCCATCACTTCAGCCTCTTCGATGGCACGCTGGATCGACTGCACGGTGCTCTCGATGTCGACGACCACACCACGCTTCAGCCCCTTCGAGCTGTGCGAGCCGATGCCGATGATTTCGACTTCCTGGCCAGGCAGACACTCACCGACGATGGCCGAGACCTTGGCGGTGCCAATATCGAGTCCCACCAGCAGTGTCTTGTCGGCTTTCTTGACAGGTTGATTCATGCCGGTTCCTCGGTAGCTGCCGGTGCCGGCTCCGGCACCGCTGCTGGTGCAGGTGGTGCATCGATGGTGGGTGCCAGGTCCGGCGTGTGAACGGGAGGTGCGACTTCGGCCGGTTTCCAGACCACGACGTAGCCGTTTGCGTAACGCAGGTCGACGCGCGCGAGGCGCTCGCGTTCGAGCTCCGTGAATGCCGCCAGCGACACCAGGAACCGGTCGAGTGTTTCGGCGCCGGCCTGCCGCGCGAACAACAATTCGCAGCCCGTCGCCAGTTCGAGCACATAAGCGCCGCGGTCACTCATTCGAGCAGCAACGACCGGAAGCGCCACGCTCGCGAACTTCTGATTCGCTTCCTGCCAGAAATTGAACAGCCGTGCCCGCTCGTCTTCAGGACCATCCAGCCGCGGCAATCCCTCAGGCCAATGACTGGGCGCGACATCGAACAATTCGCCGCGACTGCTGAGCAACTGTCCATCCCCGAAGCTTGCAACCGGCCGACGCTCGTCGATGCGCAACACCAGGCGGTCCGGAAACTGCCGGCGCACTTCGACGCGCTCGACCCAGGGATTCGCCATCACGGCTGCGCGGACTTCCGCCAGGTCGACGGCAAAGAACCCGCCCTCGACATGGGCTGCGACGCGCACCTTGATCTCCGGCACCGATACGGCGTGCGCCTCACTTTCCACGCGCAGGTTCCGGATCGGCCACTTTCCGGCGTCGAACCAATTCCCCTGCCAAGCCAGCAGCGGCAGCGCCAACACGGCGCCGAGCAGCATCCAGCCAATCCAGGCGAGGGGCAGTCGCAGACTCATCAGGCGGTTTCCCTGAATGAAGTTTCGAGAATGCGCCAGCACAGTTCGGGGTAGTCGATTCCTGCCTCACGCGCGGCTTTCGGCACCAGACTCTTTTCGGTCATGCCCGGCGTCGTGTTCACTTCGATCAGGTAGTTGTTGCCGTCGCGGTCGCGCATCACGTCGACGCGCCCCCAACCGGAGGCACCAACCGCTTCGAACGCAGCCATGGCCTGAGCCTGCATTTCGCGCGCCGGTTCACCTTCGATGCCCGGGCAGATGTATTGCGTATCGTTGCGCAGGTATTTGGCTTCATAGTCATAGAAGCCGCTGGCCGGAACGATCCGGATCACCGGCAAAGCCTGGCCGGCAAGAATCGAGACCGTGTACTCGTCACCCGTGATGTAACGCTCGACCAGCACCTCGGCGTCGTGTTCGCGGGCATGCGCAATCGCAGCGGCCAGCTCTTCGCGCGTGAACGCACGCTGGATACCCACCGTCGAGCCTTCGCGCGAGGGTTTCACAATCAACGGCAAGCCCAGTCGCGCCACCATCGATTCGATATCGACGGTGTCACGGGCACGCAGAATCACATAGGCAGCCGTGGGCAATCCCAACGTTTGCCAGACCTGCTTCGTACGGCATTTGTCCATCGTCAGCGCCGAGCCCAAGACCCCCGAACCGGTGTACGGCACACCCAGTGCGTCGAGCGCTCCCTGCAACACGCCGTCTTCGCCACCGCGGCCGTGCAGAATGTTGAATACGCGCGCGAAGTGACCCGCGCGCAGTGCGTCCAGAAGTGCCGGGATACCGTCGATGCCATGAGCATCCACGCCGCGGGATTTCAAGGCAGCAAGCACACCGGCGCCACTCTTGAGCGACACCTCACGCTCCGCGGAATCACCACCCAGCACTACCGCTACTCGGCCGAACTTGCTTGCGTCCTGAATGCTCATGATGTGGCTCCGTCCAAAGTTCCAGCGCTCCCGATCCGGGCGGCAAAAGCGCCGATGTCTCCGGCTCCCGCAAGCAGGGCCAGGTCGCCGTCTTTCAAGAGTGGGTCGAGTGCCGACGGCAAGTCCTTCACCGACTTCACGAGCACCGGATCGACTCGGCCGCGGGCACGCACTGCGCGTGCGAGCGACTTGCCGTCGGCGCCGGCAATCGGCGATTCGCCAGCGGCATAGATTTCGGTCAGCACCAGGACATCGACCGTCGACAGCACGTCGGCGAAATCGTCGAGCAGATCGCGGGTGCGCGTATAACGATGCGGCTGGAAGACCATGACCAGACGACGATCCGGCCACCCGCCGCGGGCGGCGCTGATGATGGCCGCGAGTTCGCGCGGATGGTGACCGTAGTCATCCACCCACAACACCGAACCTGCGGAACAGGCGACTTCACCGTGACGATGGAAGCGCCGTCCGACACCACCGAAGTTGGCGAGTGCACGGGCCATGTGCGCGGGTTTCACACCCAGTTGCCATCCGATGGCAGCCGCGGCCAACGCGTTCTGCACGTTGTGGCGGCCAGGCAGATTCAGACGCACCCGAAGTGGCTCGTCGGCTTTCGGCAGCCACAGATCGAATTCCATCTCGGCGCCGCTTTGTTTGATGTTCGCGGCGCGAACGTCGGCGTCACCGGATTCACCGTAGGTCATCACGTTTCGCGGCGTCGCGATCGCCAGCGCACGCACTTCCGGATCGTCGATGCACAACACTGCCAGTCCGTAGAACGGCAGGCGATGCAGAAAGTCGCTGAAGGCACGACGGAGGCGATCAAAATCGCCACCGTAATTCTCCAGATGGTCAGCATCGATGTTCGTGATGACTGCCAGCATCGGGTTCAACAGCAGGAACGAACCGTCCGATTCGTCAGCCTCGGCGACAAGGTAAGTCCCCTGCCCGAGCTTCGCATTGCTGCCGGCACTGTTCAGCAGGCCACCGATCACGAACGTCGGGTCCAGGCCACCTTCAGCCAACACGCTGGCCACCAGACTGGTCGTGGTGGTCTTGCCGTGGGTACCGGCAATGGCGATGCCGTTGCGCAGGCGCATCAGTTCGCCCAGCATTTCTGCACGCGGCACAACCGGTACGCGGCGCATGCGCGCGGCCATCAACTCGGGGTTGTCGGCCTTGATCGCACTTGAGGTAACGACCACATCGGCGTCGTCCAGATGGTCTTCGTGATGTCCACGGTGCACACGGACGCCAAGCTCGGCGAGCCGGCGTGTGGTCGCGGTGTCACCCAAGTCCGAACCGGATACGACATACCCAAGCGTCTGAAGCACTTCGGCAATGCCGCACATGCCAGTGCCACCCACCCCAATGAAGTGGACGCGCTTGTAGGTACGCATGATGTCGGCGTGTTCGGCAAATCGGCGCAGGGTCATGCGGCCTCCTTCAGGATCTGTGCGGCCACATCGGCGTCGGCATCGGGTTTTGCGAGCGAGCGCGCCGCACGCGCCATGGCAAGTCGGCGCGCCGGATCAGTAAGCAAGGGTTCGATCGCCGCAGTCAGTGTGGCGGCGTCGAGTCGGGATTCGGGAACGAGGACTGCTGCACCGACCCGGATCATCGCTTCAGCGTTGCGGGTCTGGTGGTCATCGACGGCATGCGGGTAAGGCACCAACACTGCACCCACGCCGGCCGCACACAACTCGGCCAGCGTCAGAGCACCGGCGCGGCAGATCACCAGGTCGGCCCAGGCATAGGCTTGCGCCATGTCGGCGATGAACGGTTCGACACTGGCAACAACGCCCGCCTCGGCATATGCGACACGTGCGTCGTCCAGCATTTTGCCGCCACATTGGTGCCGGACATCGAGGTCGGATCGCGCCAGCACGGCGAGCGCTGCGGGCACCTGGCGATTCAGCGCGCGCGCGCCTTGACTGCCGCCCAGCACCAGAAGGTGCAGTCGGTCGTTCGTCGCACGCGTTTCGGGTGCCGGCAAGCGGGCGATTTCGGCACGCACCGGGTTGCCTGACCAGATCGTTCCGGTCAGCCCATGTGCCTGCGCAAATCCTGTGAACACGGTGCGCGCCATTCGCGCAAGCACACGGTTCGTGAGTCCGGCGATGGAATTCTGCTCGTGCACGAACACCGGCAGACCGAGACTCCTGGCTGCCAGGCCACCCGGACCAGCCGCGAATCCACCAAACGAGACCACGGCACGGGCGTGCCGCGCCTTGAGCATCTGCCGCGCATGCATGACCGCCCGCAACAATCGCCATGGTGCTGCCAGGCGTGTAGCCCAGCCCTTGCCGCGAACACCACCAATGTCGAGTGTGTCGATTTCGATGCCGGCTTCGGGTACGAGCCGGGTTTCAAGCCCGCCCGTCGAGCCGAGCCAGCACACCGAGGCACCCCGTGCGATGAGCGCTCGCGCCACGGCGATGCCGGGGAAGATATGACCGCCAGTGCCGCCCGCCATGATCACGATCGGACCGTTCATGGACGGCCTCCCGGACTGATCTCGGCGAGTCGTTCGGCGCGAGTGATTTCGAACCCGGCGCGCAACGCGAGACCGACGGCAGCGATCGTCATCAACAGGCTTGATCCGCCGGAACTGATCAAAGGCAAGGTCAATCCCTTGGTCGGCAATACACCCAGGTTCACGCCGATCGACACCATTGCTTGCACAGACAGCCAGATGGCGATGCCGAACAGGCAATACGCGGCGAAGTCCTGGCCCACGCGCAAGCCGCGCTTGCCGAGCACGAACAGACGCGCCGCAAGCCACGCAAACAAGGCCAGCACGACAGTCACGCCAGCCAACCCGAGCTCCTCGGCGATCACCGCGAAGATGAAATCCGTGTGCGCTTCGGGCAGATAGAAGAGCTTCTGGATGCTGGCGCCGAGGCCAACACCAAACCATTCGCCACGGCCTACGGCAATCAATGCCTGGGTCAGCTGGAAACCGTCGTCAAACGGATCCTTCCAAGGATTCAGGAAGCTGGTCAGGCGCTTCATGCGGTACTCCGCCGATGTGGCAGCCCAGATCATCACGGGCAGCAAAGCCGCGCCCATGCCGATCAGATATTGCGGCTTGGCCCCGCCCAACCAGATCAGGCCGAGTGTGATCGCCAGGATCAGCGACGCGCTTCCGAAATCCGGCTGCGCCAACAGCGCGACCATGACGAACAAGGCAATGCCGAGCGGCTTGAGGATGCCCGCGAACGTACTGCGCAACTGCGGGCGCAAGCGCACCATGTAGCTGGCGATGTACGCGATCAGCATCAGCTTGACGACTTCGACGATCTGGAAGTTGGAGATGCCTAGGCGGATCCAGCGTCGCGCACCATTCACGCGCACACCGAGACCCGGCACAAAAGGCAGGATCAGCAGCACGAACATGCCAAGCAGCAACAGCAAGTGGTGCCGTTCGATCCGTTCGAGTGGCAGGATCACCAGGATTCCGGCAAGCCCGGCACCGAGAACCAGAAACACCAGGTGCCGGTAGAGATAGTGGAACTGCGACAGACCATCGCCCTCGGCGACGGCGATCGAACTGGACGCGACCATGACCACACCCAGCGACAACAAGGCTACCGCGGGAATGATGATGCCGAGGTCGAAGCTCCCCGGAATCTCATCCGCTCGCAGTGCCTGCAGGTGGTCGCGCAGATTCAGCATCAGCGCACCTTCAAGGTCGCGAGACCCAGCAGGACAAGCACCACGCTGATGATCCAGAAGCGCACGATCACGCGTGGCTCCGGCCAGCCCTTCAGTTCGAAGTGATGATGCAGTGGCGCCATCCGGAAGATGCGTTTGCCAGTCAGCTTGAAGCTGGCTACCTGCAGCATCACCGAGAGGGTTTCGACGACGAAGATGCCGCCCATCAGAACCAGCACGGCTTCCTGACGCACGATGATCGCGACCGCGCCCAATGCCGCGCCGATCGCCAGCGCGCCGACATCGCCCATGAACACCATCGCCGGATAACTGTTGAACCAGAGGAATCCGAGCCCGGCCCCGCCAAGTGCAGCGCAGAAAATCACCACTTCGGCACTGCCCGGGATGGACGGCACACCCAGGTACTTCGCGAATACCATGTGACCGGCCACGTAGGCGAACACGCCGAGTGCCGCCGAGACCAGCACGGTCGGCATGATCGCCAGACCATCCAGACCGTCGGTCAGGTTCACCGCGTTCGAGAATCCGACGATCCAGAAATAGGCGACGACCACGAACCAGATGCCCATTGGCCACGCGAAGTCTTTCAGGAACGGCAGGTACAACGTGGTCGCCTGCGGCGCGTCGGCAGTCGCGAACAGCCAATACGCAGCAATCGCACCGCAAACACTCTGTGCCGCGTACTTCGCACGCGCGGACAGACCCTTGCTGTTCTTGAGGATCAGTTTCTTGTAGTCATCGATGAACCCGATGGCGCCGAACGACACCAGGACGAACAGCACAATCCAGATGTAGCGGTTTCGCAGGTCGGCCCACATCAGCGTGGCCACGGCCACGGCAGCGATGATCAGTGCGCCGCCCATGGTCGGCGTGCCGGCTTTCGAAAAATGTGATTTCGGGCCGTCGTCGCGGATCGATTGACCGACCTTGTAGGTCGACAGCTTGCGGATCATCCACGGACCAACTGCCCACGACACGATCAAGGCGGTCAGCGCCGCGAGGATGGCGCGCAGGGTCACGTAGGAGAACAGATTGAAGCCGCTGATATAGGGCTTCAGCCAGAGCGAGAGTTCAAGCAGCATGGGTCGTGTTCTCCTCGCCCATCAGGGCTCGCGTGATTCGATCCATCGCCGAAGAATGCGAACCCTTGATCAGCAGGTTGATTTGAGCGCCGAGCGCAGGCGCCAAAGCCGCCAGCAGTTCGGATTGATTGGCAAAATGCTGGGCACC
>JBEIPT010000028.1:0-15379 GCA_040376895.1 Lysobacteraceae bacterium
CGACCTCCTCCTTACCAAGGAGGTGCTCTACCGACTGAGCTACGTGAGCATTTGAAACGGTAAAAACAAAGCACTGGCGACTGCGCGAGACATCACTGCTTTGTTTTCATGGTTTGGCAACTCGGTAGTTGCCGGCATTGCATACAACAGCGGTACTGATCAACGAGTGGCCCGATGGAGCGGGAGACGGGAATCGAACCCGCACCATCAGCTTGGAAGGCTGAGGTTCTACCGTTGAACTACTCCCGCAATCCGCGGCCAGAACCGCAAAACCGGTGGCGGGAGCTGGAATGGTCGGGGCATCCTGCCCTTCACCTTCCGCGCCAGCCTTTTACTGCCTGACCTGCATCCTGCAAGTCAGTCGAACTCACGCTGAAACCAGTATTCGCTCGGTGGTTCGAATCCACCTTTCAGACACTGTATTTCTTTTCATGGTGGAGGGAGGTGGATGACTCCGGGCTTGCGCCCTTCGCCCTCCAGGTCAACCTCCGGTTGTTCCGGCCCGCTTGCGCGGTCCGGTCGAACCCAGTATTTGCTCGGCGGTTCGAATCCACCTCTCAAACTCTGTCGTGCATTATTCATGGTGGAGGGAGGTGGATTCGAACCACCGAAGGCATGAGCCAACTGATTTACAGTCAGTCCCCTTTGGCCGCTTGGGTATCCCTCCACGGAGCCGCGCATTCTGACGACCGACCCCAGGAGTGTCAAGAGTATTTTGACGAGTCAGGTACCGATTTGTGCGCTCGCCGCGTACTGACGAGGCTCAGGCCGCAGCCGACTGGGCGCTCTCTACCGGGAATCGGCGTTTGATCGACGCGAGGATACCAGCTGCGTCGAGACCGACACTCGCCAGCATTTCCTCACGGGACATGTGTTCCAGCCAACTGTCCGGCAAACCCAGGGTCAGCACGGGCGCCAGAACCCCTTCGGATTGCAGGAGCTCAAGCACGGCACTGCCCGCCCCGCCCATCAAGGCATTGTCTTCAAGCGTGACCAGCCCCCCATGGGTACGCGCCAGTTCGAGCACGAGTTCGGCGTCGAGCGGCTTGATGAAGCGCATATTGACGACGGTGGCACCGAGGCGCTCACCCACTTCCATTGCCGGCGGCACCATTGCACCAAATGCCAGCAGCGCAAGGCCTCGGCCCTTCCGACGCACTTCGGCGCGCCCGATCGGCAGCGTCGACAATTCGGCCTGGATCGGCACACCGGTGCCACCGCCGCGCGGATAACGCACTGCAGCCGGCCCGGCGTAATGGAAACCGGTGCTCAGCATCTGCCGGCATTCGTTTTCGTCGGCCGGCGCCATCACCACCATGTTCGGGATACAGCGCAGGAAACTGAGGTCGAAACTGCCTGCGTGGGTAGCCCCATCCGGCCCGACCACCCCGCCACGATCAATGGCGAACAACACGTCCAGGTCCTGCAGGGCCACGTCGTGGATCAATTGGTCGTAAGCACGCTGCAGGAATGTCGAATAGATGGCGACAACCGGTTTGGCACCCTCGCAGGCCATGCCGGCGGCCAGCGTGACCGCGTGCTGCTCGGCGATCGCCACGTCAAAATATCGCTCCGGATACTCGCGCGAAAAGCGCACCAGACCAGAACCTTCGCGCATGGCCGGGGTGATACCGAAAAGACGGGTGTCGGCGGCGGCCATGTCGCACAACCAATCACCGAACACCTGGGTATAACTGGGTTTGCCGCCGCCTGATTTCTGTTTCATGCCGACGGCCGGGTCGAACGGGGTCACCGCGTGGTAGCCGATCTGATCTTCCTCGGCGAGATCGTAGCCCTTGCCCTTGGTAGTGACCACGTGCAGCAACTGCGGGCCTTTCAGGGTCTTGAGCGTTTTCAGCACCTGCAACAGCGAAGGCAGATCGTGCCCGTCGATCGGACCGGAGTAGTGGAAACCCATCTCCTCGAAGAGCGTCGAGGGCACTAACATACCCTTGGCATGCTCTTCCCCGCGCTTCAGGAAACGCGCGACCGGGTTGCCGCGACCAACCAACCGCTTGCCGCCCTCCCGCAAAGCGTTCGCCGTGTTGCTGGCCATCAGACGACCGAGCATCTGCGTCAGTCCACCCACATTCTCGGAAATCGACATCCGATTGTCATTGAGGATGACCAGCACATCCGGCTTTGGATCCATACCGCCAGCGTGGTTCAAGGCCTCATAGGCCATCCCGGCGGTCATGGCACCATCACCGATCACGGCCACGACCCGACGCGGATCACCGGCACGGGCATTGGCAATCGCCATGCCCAGCGCAGCTGAAATCGAAGTGGACGAATGCCCCACACCAAACGTATCGAACGGGCTTTCCTCGCGACGCGGAAACGGCGCCAGGCCGTCCCTCTGCTTGATCGTGCGGATCAGGTCGCGCCGGCCGGTAAGGATTTTGTGGGGGTAACACTGGTGCCCGACATCCCAAACCAGGCGATCACCGGGAGATTCATAGGAATAATGCAGCGCCAATGTCAGTTCGACCACACCGAGTCCGGCACCGAAGTGACCGCCGACCTGAGCCACTTCCTCGATCAGGTATTGGCGGAGTTCCTGGGCCACGACCGGCAAGTCGGTTTCGGCCAGCTTGCGCAGGTCGGACGGCTGGTCGATCCGGGAGAGAAATGGATAACGTTCGGCGTGAATGCTCATCTGTGTATTGTCCCGGCGCATTGTCGAGCCTGCAAGCCGCTGTCCGCCCAGGACCGCTCTTGTCGGCAATTTGTCACGGCCCGGCCATCGGCCCGACCGGATGTTTGTTGCCCGGCCCGGCATCTCGTTCAGCAGGTCCCGACACTATCGCGCTTCCTTTTCGAGCAAGTTGTCGACAAATACATATAATGTTGCGGTCCCGTGACTTCCGTCACGGTCCTGCATCAAGGAAGATTCAGGCTACCTTCACCACGACATCCCGAGAACACTCCCCATGTCGAAGATCGCTCCGAAAATCCTGCCTGCCTTGTTGATTGCTGTCGCCACGCTGAGCGCTTGCGGCAAGAAGGAAGCGCAACAAGCCGCGCCAACGCAGGCTGCGCAGCCGCAAGCCGGCACCAGCCCGGAAGCCGCGCCGGCCACCGCCGTCAAGACGGTCGAAGAGCTGCTCGGCGACGCCCGCAAGGCCGAATCGGAGAATCTGACCGTATCCCCCGAGGGCACCAACGCCGTCGAACTGTACCTCGCCGTATTGGCGCAGGACCCGAAGAACGACCGCGCGATCAACGCCCTGATCGACTTGTTCCCGCTCGGCGCCACGCAGGCCGAACGTGAAATTTCCGATCGCAACCTCGACGAGGCCCAGCGAGTGATTTCCCTGCTCGACCGCGCCAACCCAGACTCCTACACGGTCAAGACGCTGCAGTCGAAGCTCGCCGCCGCCCGTACGCAGATGCAACGCGAAGAAGACCGGCGCCTGGCACAGGAAGCCGAAGCCGAACGCCGCGCCACTGCTGCGGCGAACCCGGAACCAGCCCCAGCGCAACCCGTTGCCGCAGCCACCAAACCTGCCGCTACGACCACACCGCCCCCGGAAGCGACACCCGCACCAGCTCAGCCGGAGCCGGAACCCGAACCGGTGCAGCCAACCTTGCCATCGCGTGATGCCGTGCTGGTCCGGACGGTTCGCCCGGGTTATCCGCCGAAGGCCGCTCGCGCCCGCCAGGAAGGCTGGGTCGAGGTGCAGTTCACGGTCGGCGCCGACGGCAAGGTCGGTGACGCCAAGGTTGTACGTGGCGAGCCGAACCGCGTGTTCGATCGCGAAGCGATCCGCGCCGTGCAGCAGTGGGAATTCCAGCCAGCCATCCGCGACGGCCAGCCGGCCTCCATGACGATGACGCGTCGCATCGAGTTCAAACTCGGCGGTTGATCCGACGGCTTCGGGATCCGCGACCGAATTACCCGGAACCGCGCGCAAGCGCGGTTCCGCACTTGAGGGACTTCCTTCCGCGCGCAAGCGCGGTTCCCTGTTTGAGGGACGACGTATGACAAAGCCGGATTTCCAGGCCGCCATTGCTGCCCTGACCGCCAGGTTTGCAGCCAGCCTGCCAGAAAAGAAGCAGATCCTGATGGACCAGGCCGAGCGCTGGAAAACCTCACGTGACGCCTCGTCACTTCGGGAAGCAGTTGCCCAGGCGCACAAACTGGCAGGTTCCGGCGGCAGTTACGGCTTTGATGCGCTCGGCCAAGCCGCACGTGACTTCGAGCAATGTGTGCGCTCCTGGCCCGATCACGTTCCGCCCGATGCTGGCGCTGAAGTCGAATCCGATCGCCTGCTCGAAAGGCTGATCCAGCTGTTTCCGTGAACCGCGACTGCACGGTCGGGTCTTCCGGAGCGCAGGCAAGACGCGATTGACTCAAAGCATGGGCTGGCTCGGTTATCCTCTCCGGTCATTGAGTCTGTCCAAGTATCCACACCATGAGCATCATTCGTCTGATTGGCGCGCCGACCGATATCGGCGCCGGACACCGCGGCGCCTCCATGGGCCCCGAAGCCCTGCGTGTCGCGGGCATAGTAGAAGCGCTGCGTGATCGCGGCATGACCATCGAGGACCTGGGCAACCTGTCCGGCCCGATGAATCCCTGGAAACCACCGGTCAACGGCTACCGGCATTTGCCGCAGGTCGTCGAATGGAACCGCGCCGTTTATGGTGCAGTCCGCGAAGCCCTGACCGAAAACCGGCTGCCGGTGGTGCTCGGTGGTGACCATTGTCTGGGTCTCGGATCCATTGCCGCTGTGGCCGACCACTGCCGTGATCGGGGCCGCAAGTTGTTGATCCTCTGGCTGGACGCCCATGCCGACTTCAACACCAACCAGATCACGCCCAGCGGCAATGTCCATGGCATGCCGGTGGCTTGCCTGTGCGGTATCGGCCCGCCAGAGCTCACGCAGATCGGCGATCACTCACCTGCGATCCGGCCGGACCAGATTCGCCAGATCGGCATCCGGTCGGTCGACGCCGGCGAGAAGCGACTGGTGCACGAGATGAAGCTTGATATCTACGACATGCGCTACATCGACGAGATCGGCATCAAGCGCGCGATGGAAGAAGCCCTGTCGGACCTGGATGCGGACACCCACCTGCACGTCAGCTTCGACGTCGACTTCCTCGACCCGGAAATTGCGCCGGGCGTAGGCACCACGGTGCCCGGCGGGCCGAACTACCGTGAAGCCCAGTTGGTCATGGAAATGATTGCCGACACTGGCCGCATGGCTTCGCTCGACATTGTCGAGCTCAACCCGGCATTCGACGACCACAACCGCACCGCGCGATTGGCCGTGGATCTGGTCGAAAGTCTCTTCGGCAAATCCACGCTGATGAGACTCTGACGTGCGCACCGGCCGCCTGCTCGCTGGCCTATTGAGCCTGCTGTGGCTGGTCTCGCTGCCGGCTGCCGCAGTGACCGAGGTCAGCCTGCAGTTGCCGAGCGGCGCCTATATTCGCATCGCCGTGCCGGACGGCTGGCGTGCCGGCGACGGGCTCGTGCTGTTCCAGCACGGATTCAACATGGAGTTCGACGACAACCCGGACCTGGGTCCTTGGGAAGCAACGCTGCTTGGGGAAGGTTATGCCGTGGCCGCCAGCGGTTATCGCACGGCAGGCTGGGCTTTGTTCACGGCCGTCGAAGACAACCGGGACCTGGTTGACGCCTTCCGCGAGCGCTTTGGCGAACCCGGGCATCTGGTCAGCATGGGTGGCTCGATGGGCGGCCTGATCGCCCTGCGCCTGGCCGAAAGTCCTGGCTTTGAGCGTATCCGCGGTGTGTTGTCGGTATGCCCGCCAGCCGCTGGAGCACGCACGTGGGATACCGCGATCGACCTGCGTATGGCCTACGACGCAGTTTGTGAGGGCGTTGGCGGCGGCGAACTGCCGCGCAGCGACGGCCCCTTGCCGTGGGCGTTCGAATTGGACGAAATCCCGGACGACCTCGGCGACCTGCTGAGTTCAAGCGCAGTCCTGCGCACGCTGGCCCGGGTCACCCAATGTACCGGTGTCAGCCTGCCGCCCATCCTTCGCTCGGGCGGCCAACGGGATCGTCTGGCGCGACTGATGGCGTTCGGCAAGTTCACGAACGAAGACTTTTTTGTCGCCACGATGGGTTATGCCACGTTTGCGCTCAGCGACCTGGTGCGCGACCCGCAAAAGCTCAATGGCGCCAATCCGTTCACGACCGAAGGAGTCGACTACGGCACCAGCCTGATCAACGGGCGGGTACCGCGATTCCAGGGTGATGCGTTTGTGCGCAGTCGTCTGCACCAGGTGTCGGATCTGACCGGCGCGATTCCTGCCGGCACCCGCGTGGTGGTGCTGCACACATCGAAGGACGAACTGGTGCGGCCCGTGCACCAGCGCTTTCTCGATCTGAATGCCGATTATCTGGAGAACTCGCCGCCACCGGCAAACATCCACCAGATGTTCCGGGCCCTGGTTCGCGAAAACACCAACACCCATTGCGGCTTCACGCAGGCGGAACTGGGTGCCGCGTGGAGCACACTGAAAAGCTCGATGGCGGGTGTAGCGGTCAAGACAGCTGACTACCAGCAAGCCTGTACCGCGGCACAGGCCTCCGGACTCACCGGCGAGTGCCGGGTGACGAGCGAACCCGGCATCACCGAGACCCTGGACGAAACCATGCTCCCCCGGCCAAACCAGCAAACTGCGGAAACCAGCGCGCGTATGGCCGGCCTGTGGATCGATCCGACCTTGATCGGCGAAGGATTCTTCATCGAACCACTGGCCGACGGCCGCGCCGTGGTCAGTGGCTACAGTTATCCGGCGCTCGGCGATGGCGGAGAGCAATTGTGGTGGGTCGGCCTTGGTCGTATCGACGGCAACGGCATTTCCGTCCCCGATATCGCGCTGTACCGCGGCCCGCGCTTCCAGTCATTCCAGACCACCGATTTGCGGGCCCAGGGTTTTGGGTCCGCCCAGATCGTGTTTTACACGACGGACCAAGCGGAGATCCGGCTCAGTGTTCCAGGCCGATACGGACGCCCGATTCGCCCGTTGCGCCGGATTTCCGCCCAACCTCCGTACCTCGGCCCAATCATCATGCCGGTCCCGAATGTGCCGACGTTTTCATTGGGCGGCATCTACGTGGCGCCGGAACGCCAGGGTGAAGGCCTGATCCTGCACCACATGCCGATCCGCACAGGCAACGAATTCAGCCAGCGCGATTTCCTGATCTGGTACAGCTTCGACAATGAGGGTGACCCGATGTGGCTGGTCGGCGAGCGGTCCGAACCGATCACGGCCGGGACAGCCTTCGGCACCTGGCGTTACCGGTTCACGCTGAATCGACCGGCCGGAACGTTCTACCCGCCCAATTTTGACCCGTCGCAGATCAGAGCCACCCCATTCGGGACCGTCGAACTGGAAAACACCAGTTGTTCGGGCATGCGCGTCCGATACGACGCCCGTGCCGGCGGCTTCGGACAAGGCGAGTTCCTGGCCGACCGCGTCACCACCACTCGCCATAACGAGTGCGTCTGGGAGTGAAGGATCGGCACGGCTTGACCGCTATACTCGGCGGTTCCTATGAACCGAGTTTTCCGTGACGCGCTGGGCCCCAGGCTGTTTGCCAAGGGTTCGGTGCTTTCCATCGGCGCCTTTGACGGTGTCCATCTGGGCCATGCAGCGCTGATCGAGCGCACCGTGGCGCACGCGCGTGCGTCCGGCCTGAGCCCGTGCCTGCTCAGCTTCGAGCCTCTGCCGCGCGCCTATTTCCAGAAATCGGGGCCCTTGGTCCGGCTGTGTTCCCCGCGCGAAAAAATCGAACGTGCGCTGGCCCTCGGCACCGACGCAGTGGGTCTGCTGCGCTTCAACCGCACGCTCGCCGACATGCCTGCCGAAACCTTCATCGACGAAGTCCTCGTTGGCCGGCTCAACGCGCGCGAGATCTGGATCGGTCCGGATTTCCGGTTCGGTCATGGTCGCCGGGGAGATGTCGGCATGCTTGAGCAGCATGCCCATCGCCATGGGTACCAGGTGTCGGTGCTCGCCGTGCAGTCGGAAGGTGACGAGCGCATCAGCAGCACCCGGATCCGCTCGGCTTTGCTCGGCGCACGATTCAGTGAAGCCGAACGTTTGCTCGGACGCCCCTACTCGATCAGCGGCCGTGTCATTCGTGGCCAGCAACTCGGCCGAACATTGGGTTACCCGACCGCCAATATTTCCCTGCATGGCCGCGTGCCACCGGTACATGGCATCTATGCCGTACGGGTGACCGGAGCCGGCCTGGTCGACCAACCTTCGGTGGCCAGCATCGGCAACCGCCCTACCGTGAACGGCAAGGAATTGCTGCTCGAAGTTCATCTGTTCGACTATCAGGGCGACCTCTACAGTCAGCGCCTGACCGTCGATTTTGTTTCCAAGATCCGCGATGAAGTGCGTTTTGCCAGTCTCGACGACCTGGTCAGCCGCATGCATATCGATGCCCGCGAAGCTCGGGCGTTGCTGCAATCGAACCTCGCTTCAACTGGATCCAACACCTGAAGGCCCGCCCCGTGAGCACCGATTACAAGAACACCGTGCAATTGCCGAAGACCGAGTTCCCGATGAAGGGCGACCTGCCCACGCGTGAACCGAAAATCCTGGCGCGCTGGGAAGAAACGCGACTGCGCGAGCGACTCGATGCCGCCCATGCCGGGCGCCCGACCTACCTGCTGCATGACGGCCCGCCCTATGCCAACGGGCAGATCCATGTCGGCCATGCCGTCAACAAGACGCTGAAAGACATCGTCGTCAAATCCAAGTTGCTGGCAGGATTCCGCTCGCCGTATGTGCCGGGCTGGGATTGCCACGGACTGCCGATCGAACACGCGGTCGAGAAGGAAGTGGGCAAGGTCGGGCAGAAAGTCGATGCGCGCACGTTCCGGCAGAAATGCCGCGAATACGCAGCGAAACAGATTGATGGCCAGCGCGAGGACTTCAAGCGGCTCGGCGTGATCGGCGATTGGGACAACCCGTATCGCACGATGGACTTCAAGTTCGAAGCGGACATCCTGCGCTCGCTCGCGAAAATTGTCGGCAATGGCCACCTGAGTCGTGGTGCCAAGCCGGTGCACTGGTGCTTCGACTGCGGCTCGGCACTCGCCGAAGCCGAGATCGAGTATGCCGACAAGGTGTCGCCGATGGTCGATGTCGCCTACCAGGCGCTTTCGCCGGAAGAGATCGCGCGCGAATTCGGCGTGGATCGCCAAGGAGCTGCGATCGCGGTGCCGATCTGGACGACCACACCCTGGACCTTGCCGGCCAGCATGGCGGTCACCCTCGGTGCAGATCTGGACTACGTGCTGGTCGAAGGCCCGGCAAGAGCCGGTGAACGCCAACTGCTCGTGCTCGCGGAAGCATTGGTCGGCGAATGTGCGCGTCGGTTCGGCGTGGGCGACATGGCCATCCTTGGCCATGCCAAAGGCGCGTCGCTCGAACACCAGAAACTGCAGCATCCGTTTCTGTCCCGCGTGGTGCCGGTGATCCTGGGTGACCACGTGACGACCGATGCCGGTACCGGTGCCGTCCACACGGCGCCCGGGCATGGTGTCGAAGACTTCCAGGTCGGCCAGAAGTACGGCATCGAGGTGCTGAACCCGGTCGGTGGCAACGGCGTGTTCCTGCCTGGCACGGAACATGTCGAAGGCCAGTTCATCTGGAAAGCGAACGACTCGATCATCACCTTGCTTGCCGAACGTGGCGCCCTCTTGGCCAGCGGCAAACTCGAGCACAGTTATCCGCACTGCTGGCGCCACAAGACACCCGTGGCGTTCCGCGCCACAGCACAGTGGTTCATCAGCATGGATCAGGGCGGTCTGCGTCAAGGCGCGCTCGATGCCATCCGCAAGGTGCGCTGGCAACCAGCCTGGGGCGAAGACCGAATCAGCGGCATGATCGCCAACCGTCCGGACTGGTGCATTTCGCGCCAACGTACCTGGGGTGTGCCGATCGCATTGTTCGTGCATCAGGTCACCGGCGAACCGCATCCGGATTCGGTGGCGCTGATGGGTCGCGTCGCCGAACGGATCGAACGCGAAGGCGTTGATGCCTGGTACGAACTGGACGCACGCGATTTGCTTGGCGACGAAGCCACCGTCTACGACAAGGTCACCGACATTCTCGATGTCTGGTTCGACTCCGGCGTCACCCATGCATGTGTGCTCGACGCTCGTGACGAACTCAAGGCACCGCGTCAGGTCATGTACCTCGAAGGCTCCGATCAGCATCGCGGCTGGTTCCACTCCTCCCTGCTCACGTCGATCGGCATGCACGGCAGGGCGCCTTACGACGAAGTCATCACGCATGGCTTCACGGTCGACCAGCAAGGCCGCAAGATGTCGAAGTCGCTCGGCAACATCGTCGTGCCGCAGAAAGTGATCGGCAGCATGGGCGCCGATGTCCTGCGCCTGTGGACCGCGTCGACCGACTACGCCGCGGAAATGGCGGTGTCCGATGAAATCCTGAAACGTGTCGGCGATACCTATCGACGCTTGCGCAACACTGCCCGATTCCTGCTCGGCAACCTGCATGGATTCGATCCAGCGCGTGATGCCGTGCCGGTCGGCAGTTTGCTGCTGCTCGACCGTGCGGCCATGTTGCAGGCCCAGCGTGTGATGGATCTGGCGCGCCGGGTCTTCGGCCCGGAAGCGGACGGACATGGCACTGCCGGTCCGGACACCTACAACTACGCCGCACTGGTGCAGGAACTCATGCGTTTCTGCACGATCGATCTGGGTGCCGGTTATCTGGACCAGACCAAGGACCGGCTCTACACCATGCCCGAGGCCAGCCCGGCACGGCGCTCGGCACAAACCGCGATGTATGCGGCGCTCGAAGTGCTGGTGCGCGCGCTCGCGCCGATCACCACGTTCACTGCCGAGGAACTCTGGGCACACATGCCGGCGCGGCACAGTGATTCGGTCTATTTCGCCACCTGGCGGGAGATCGAACCTCTGTTCGAAGGACTGTCGGTCAGCGCCGCCGAACAAGCCCAACTCGACGACCTTCAAGCGATCCGCCATGTCATGCAAAAGCGTATCGAAGAGATGCGCACGAGTGTCGGCATGGGCGGTTCGCTCGAAGCTTGTGTGCAGGTCTACGCCGATGCCGCAACACGTGCCCGATTGGCACCTGCTGCGGACGAACTGCGTTTTTACCTGATCACGTCGGAATGTACCTTGGGTGACCTGGCCGATGCGCCTTCACATGCGCTGATCGTCAAACTCGCTGACGGCGAGGCACGCCTGACGATCGCCACGACGGACTCGGCGAAATGTGTCCGTTGCTGGCACCATCGCGAGGATGTTGGCCGGCATGCCGACCATCCGGAGCTCTGCGGCCGATGTATCGACAACGTCTCCGGATCTGGTGAACACCGTGGCTGGTTCTGAAAAACTGGGGGTTGCCGGCTTGAGCCGCTATCTCGCGATCTGCGTGGTCGTGATTGTGCTGGATCAATGGACCAAGGCGATTGCCGTCGAGCACATCGCCTTCGGTGAACGGATTGCCGTGTTCCCGTATTTTTTCTGGACGATGGCGTACAACACCGGCGTGGCGTTCAGCCTGTTCGCGGATGGCGAGAGCTGGCAACGGTATGGCCTGTCGGCTTTCGCGTTGATCGTCTCCGGCGTGTTTGCGTGGATGATGACCACTTTGCACAAGCACGAACGCCTGACCGCCGTGGCCTACGCATTGATCATTGGCGGCGCCCTCGGCAACGTGATCGACCGTCTTCGGCTCGGCCATGTCGTCGACTTCATCCTGCTCTACTACAACGAGCGCTGGCAGTGGCCGGCGTTCAACATTGCCGATTCATGCATCGTGATCGGCGCGGCGATCCTGCTGATCTGGGGCTGGCGTCAGCCGCCCGCGGAAGCAGCAACCAAGACCGCGTCCTGAACATGCGCCGCACTGAATCCACACCGGAGGCGTACTGAGCCACCATGCAAGTGATCCTCGCCAATCCCCGTGGTTTCTGTGCCGGCGTCGACCGCGCGATCGAGATCGTCGAACGCGCACTGGATGCATTCGGCGCGCCCATTTATGTGCGCCATGAAGTCGTGCACAACCGATTTGTGGTCGATGGCCTGCGCAAACGGGGCGCGATGTTCGTCGAAGAACTCCATGAAGTCCCCGATGGCGCCACGGTCATTTTCAGCGCCCACGGCGTGTCACAGGCAGTACGCGCCGAAGCGCGTGGCCGTGGCCTGACCGTGTTCGACGCCACCTGCCCGCTGGTGACGAAAGTGCACATCGAAGTCGCCCGGCACGCACGCGCTGGACGCCACGTCGTGCTGATCGGCCATGCCGGCCATCCGGAAGTGGAAGGAACGCTCGGTCAGTGGACGGCGGCACACGGCAGCGCGCAGATCCATCTGATCGAAACGCCGGATGACGTGGCCGGCATGACCGTCCCCGTCGGAGCCGAACTGGCGTTCGTGACGCAAACGACACTGTCCGTCGACGACACTCTCGAAGTGATCGAAGCGCTGCGCCTGCGTTACCCGAATGTGCTCGGTCCGCGCCATGACGACATCTGTTATGCCACGCAGAATCGCCAGGACGCCATCAAGCGCCTGTCGGAACAATGTGACCTGGTGTTGGTCGTCGGCTCACCGAACAGCTCCAACTCCAACCGGCTGCGCGAACTCGCCGAAAAACGCGGCATCCGTTCGTATCTGATCGATGGCGCGAACGACATCGATCGTGCCTGGCTGGTCGACAAACAGTGCGTCGGCGTCACCGCCGGTGCCTCCGCACCCGAAAGCCTGGTGCAGGGTGTAGTCGAACGTTTGCGCCAGGAAGGTGCGACCGCGGTTCGCGAACTCGATGGCGAACCCGAGAACGTAGTGTTTGCGTTGCCCAAGGAACTGCGGCTGATTCTGGTGGACTGAAACGAAGGCGACGCGGCTGCTCAATCTGCGTTCGCCTTGCGCCTGTAGGTGCCATCGAAGGCTATCGTCCACTCGCCGTCCGGACCGCTTGATTCCCACAGTTGGCGAACAGTGCCGTCCGGCTCCGGGGTCCAAGTGATGCGTTGCCTCGTCACCGGTCCACCAACAGCCTGCGACACGCCTTCCAGCACCATCGCTCCGTCGCGAATGCCACCATCAAGCAGCAGCAACAGTCCGGCTGAATCGACCCAGGTCTGGTGCCAAACCTTGCGGGATGCGTCATAGGTATTGAAGCTCTCACCGAGATACCCGCGTGGTGTTTCATATCGCTCATGCAACACGCAGCCACCAACTTCACGCTGGATGCTGTTGGTACCGACCAGTTTGCCATCCTTGCCCCATACCTCCCATTCGCCGACCCAGAAATCGAATGCCAGATATTCGTTGCCTGCGCAGGCCAACGGTGGATTGACTATGGGCTCGGCTGCACCGACACCCAGCGAGAAAACGAACAGGACGATCGAATTCGCGATCTGCATGAACCCTCCGATACGAACAATTCAACCATTGTCCCGGACAAATTCCATGGTCCAGTTGGTTTCCCAAGTCGAGCCATCGTCACCCGAGAACGCTTGTTCCCAGCGTGGATTGCCACCCGCATTCCGGCGCCAGGTGAATCGAACCTTGATGGCGCGCCCGTCCAGCGTGTCATCCGCAAGAAACACCCCGATATTGTCGGAAAATGCGCCCACAACCGGCACATCGAGCCGATGCGGGGCACGACCATCAAGCCACCAGATCGACCACGAACGGGTCACCTGATCGAAAGAACGGAACGCAGCAGCTCGAACGGGCCCTTCCGGAAAATCAAGGATGTTGTCCTCGACATTGCCGAACCCCTCCAGAATCTTCCGCGTCGACGAGGTACCGGAGAACTCGGTCCAGTCATCGCAGCCGCTCAACCGCGCATTCAATCGACGGTGACGGACAGTCCATTTCCCGATGATGAAATCGAAGTCCCTGGGCGCATCGTCATGCTGGGTGGCGGACATCGTTTTCCTTTCGGGACGCGTGACGCATTGAATGTTTGCGCCAGCCTATCCGCCACGATCGCGCGCGCCAATAGCCCAGAGGTTTACCGCGTCGCGATCGCTGCCACCTGTTGACGGACCCAGGACACCGAGGTGTTTGCGATCCATACCGGGTCTAGGGATGCGTTCGAGGATGTCTCCAAGGCCGCGTCCAGCGGACGTGTCTTTCCCACTACCGCGATGCCGACCATCGGCAGCTGCCAACGGGCTGCCACATGAAACCGGATCATGCGCACTGCACAACCACCCGGTTCCACACAGGCGGCTTTGACACGATCAAAAGCACGCTGACGCCAGCTCTCGATGGCCTGGTCGTCAGCGTCCGCAGGAAATACCAGTACATGATCGAACACCGTCTCGGCATTCGCAGGGCGCACGGGTAATCCATCTTCGAGTCGGGATTCGGATGCAACCGACGCGGTTGCGACAAGCAGCATAAACAACGCAAGCAGCAGGTTCCGAAACGTCCCACCGCATTCGATGGTGCGATCTGTTTCGATGCTGTCGTGAATCGTCATCGCCGTTCTCCCGTGATGACGACATTGTTCCGGCGAGTTGTCGGCGCAACCACCCCCGGTTCCGGGGGTCCCATGTATTTGGGATGTGCTCCCCTCTTGTGCATGGTCACCTCGCGCGATCACTGGGAGCCCGTCATGACCGTTCGTTTTCGCCATTTCCTGACATTGTTCCTGATGCTCACCAGCCTGGGCTCAGCAGCCGCGCCACTCGACCCCAACGCCTTCACCAGCTTGGGCACGTTCAATCCCGGCAGCGCCGTCAGCGTCAACACGGACACCCTGGCGATGACCGGCGGCGCCACGTTCACCGGCGTTACGTCCGGCAACATTGCAGTGTTCACGTTCACCACGGTGACACTGAGCTCCGGGATCACCGTCACCGCCACAGGCAGCCGTCCGTTTGCGCTGCTGTCGCGCGGGGCAATGACGATCTCGGGCACGATCGATGTCTCCGCAAGCGGCAGCACACGCGGCGCAGGCGGACACAATGGCAACACCACGACCAACGGCGGATTCGGCAGCGGGCCGGGCGCCGGCGGCGGTGATTTCCAAGGGGCCGGAGGCGCAGGCTTTGGCAACACAGGCGGATCGACCACCGGCGGAGCCGTCGCCGGACCGGCTTACGGCGATCTGTTTGCGCTGTTGCAGGGCGGCAGTGGCGGCGGCAAGGGGACGTTCTTCGGGCCGACCAGTGGCGCCGGCGGTGGCGGCGGCGGAGCAATCGAACTGGGCGCGATCGGGACCATGAACATCCAGAGCACGGCGATCCTGCGTGCCAACGGCGGCAACGGTGCAAGTGCTACCGGCGGGGACGGTGATGGCGGCGGAGCCGGATCGGGTGGCGCACTGTATCTGCATGGCGCCCCGACGAACATGGTTTCCG
>JBEIPT010000376.1:0-3893 GCA_040376895.1 Lysobacteraceae bacterium
CTTCGTCGACAGATTCACTTCCGGGAAATCGCCGACGCGGACATGACACTCCAGAAAACCCGGATCGTCCCGGCGGATGGGCCCGCATCCGGGCTTGAGTTCGTAGCTGGTCGCGTAACGCCAGGGCCACAGATCGAACAAGGGCAGCCATTCCGTCGCACGTTCGATGGTCTGATTGATCGGGGTCAGGAACCGCATATCGGCTTTGCGCGCGACGATCCAGCTTTGCTCCGGCGCCATGTCATGTTCGATCTTGGCGGCCAGCGCTTCGGCGAACCGATGGTCCCAGACGATGATTCCGTTCTCGGTATTCAGCCACGTTGAACGCGGATCAAAGTTGTGCGAACCGAGGATGCCGATTTCGCGGTCGATCACGATCGACTTTGAATGAAGGCTGCGTCGCGGGATGCTGCGGTTCAGCGGCGGTGGTTTGCGGCGGGCAATATTGAGCGAGCTCTTGACGAAATTCGGCGGCTTGGCCCGGAGCGCGGCATCCGAGTAACCGGGATAGGGCTTGAACTCGTGCAGTTCGAAGCCGAGATCTTCCAGATAGAACCGTCGGTGCTTGTGGGCCAGGGCATAGACCGGCCAGGCGTCGGTCGCCGCGAGACTGTTCGACGACACGCGACGACGCAAGGTCGGCTTGTCCTTTGCCATGATCAGGAAAGTCTTGCGGGCCGGGCGCGACAGCAGCATGTAAGGCGTCTGCAGCAGCAGTTCCGTATCGGCCGAAGCGATCAGCTCGACCATTCGCTTGCTCAGGTCGCGTCTGGCTTCCAGAGTCACGAACGGCTTGTCGGGCGGATCCGAGAAATAACTGACCCGCGCCGCCTCGACGCGGGTCGCGCGCAGCCGAGCCAACCAATCCGGATCATCGGCCAGGGTCACGAACCGCTGAAGCCGTTCGCCCACTTCAAAATCCCGGGCAGTCAGCGGCCCTTCCGGCATGCCATCGACCAAACGTTGCGCCACATCGTTGAGCTGCCACATGGAACGCGTGCGTTCGTGCGCCCAGAACTGGTCGAACGAGGCCCGCATCGGCAAAGTTTCCGGCCCCACGATCAATACATCACGATCGTGATAATTGAAGTCTTCGGCCAGATCGAAGTAGTGGTTGGAAATATTGCGGCCACCCAGAATGGCGATGCGGTCGTCAATCAGGAACAACTTGTTGTGGCTGCGCTGATTGAACCGCTTGAAGCAGCAGACAATCCCCGCCGCAAACTCCAGCGGCGCGGTCTGGGCCTCGTTGAAAGTGGGGTTGTAGACCCGAACCTCAAAATTGGTGCGACTCATCGCCAACCGGGCCAGCAACTTGCGGCTGTCGAGCGAGAACAACTGATCAAGCAGGATCTGCACCCGCACACCGCGCTCCGCCGCTGCCATCAGCTCGCGCAACACCAGTTTTCCGGTTTCGTCGGGTTCAAAAATGAAGGTTTGCAGCGCGATCGATTCGCGCGCGCTCCGGATCAAATGGATTCGTGCGGCGAGTGCATCCGTGCCGTCTTCCAGCAAGGTCAGCTCGTGGGTTCCGGCGGTCGCTTCCGCAGAAATTGCCAGGGCATCGGCGTCGCGTTGCCAGTCCGATGGCCGCGCACAATGTTCCGGTGGCGGACAACTTGTTTCGTGGATCTGACTCGCCCGGGCAGTGTCTTCAGCCGAACGATACAAGGCATGCCTCCCCGTACATGCCGACTGCGCCAGCGCGATCATCGCCAGCAGGATCATCAGAAATCGGCGTCCAGCAGTCGAGGAATCAATGGCGCTCATGGCGCCAGCTTGACCAGTTGAAGCTGAATCTTCATTGACACATTGTCGGCCAGCGCAAACGAGTGCGCCGCCATGCCGAAGCGCTTGCGCGAGATGTCGGCGCTCAGCTCGATGTCACAGGCAGTCTTGGTGGTGAATTCGCAGCTGCTGTGCGTGACCTGGAACTGTTGCCCGTGGGTTTCGCCGCGCAGGCTGAGCTGACCTTCGATATCGAACGCCTTGCCGTCGGCGAGTGCCTTGAGCATACGATCGAGTTCCAGAGCCGCCGAGAACCGGATCCTCGGGTGCCTGGCTGCATCAAAAAACTCATCGGACAGTGCCCAGTCACGACGGGTCTGCGACTTCATCTGCAGTTGCCCCACAGGTACAAGCACTTCTACCGTGCCGGCAGCAGGCGCTTGAGTCATGGCTCCACTGAGCGCAACAAACCGGCCACGAACCGGAATGATCCCCAGTGCCCGAACCTCGAAGTCGGCGACGGATCGATCGGTGTCGATTCGCCACACTTGGGCCGAGGATTCAGGGATGGCTGGATCCGCCGACGGATTTTCTGCGGCGGCGGCGAGTACCCAAAGCCCACCCGCCAGAAACATCGACAACACTATCCGTCGCCGCGGTTTCGACCTCGCGCACCCTTTCTCGCAAGTGAGCCAACCGTGCACCGATAATGTGCCTCAAGGCCACCAGAATGCTTTCAGACTGCCCTGTCCCGGCTCGACTTCGCCGTTCGGAACGTCGATCCAGGCTACACCCGCCGTGGTCATGCCGCGGAATTCGCCACTGCGGCCTTCGCACAACAGCGCGACCAGTTGTTCCAGACCGGGATTGTGGCCGACCAGAATCGACACCCCCTCACCCGCGTGATCATTGAGGACGTCCAACAAAGCGCCGGGCGTCGCCTCGTAGATCCGGGGATCGGTCACCAAGCTGCTGCCCAGCGCTTCCTGGACGATCTGCGCGGTACCGAGCGCGCGTTGTGCCGGGGAGCTGACGATTCGTGGCACACGCCCTGCCAGATGGCTGGTCAACCACGCCGAAGCGGCTTTGGCATCAATTTCGCCCTCGGGCGTCAGGCGCCGCGAGAAATCACGTCCGTCCGCAGACTCGCCTTCTGCCTTCGCATGCCGCAATACGACCCAGACCCGTTCTGTCATGACCACTTCCCGAACTATGGAGGTTGGTCCGATCATCCGGGCAAAGTGCGCCGCGATCAAGCGATTTGGCAGACCGCCTGATCGACTCTTGTCCAACCTGCACTCGGCCGAGGCATCAATCGTTCTTGAACGCGATGCTGCGAATGCCGCTGTTGTGGGCGCTACCGAGCACCTGGGCGAGCGCATCATAGGGCGCACTCGGCGCGATCGAGACGAGGATCCCCTGCCCCGGTTGACGCAATCGGGCCGCCCGGAATTCGGCCTCCAGCGCGGTTGCCGGAACCAGCTGGCCGTCGATTCGCACCTGGCCTGAGGCGTCGATGTCGATCACCAGCGGATCGGGACGGTTCGGGATTGGACACCCGACACACTTCTGCGGGAGGTCCAAGGGCACACGTTCGGCGAGCACGGGCGCCGAAATCAGGAAAATCACCAGCAGACACAACATCACGTCGATCAGTGGCGTGACATTGATGCCGGAAATATCGGTGGAACGGGAAGATGGTCGGTAAAAGCTCATGGGCGGCTCCTTGGAAACGGCGACCGTGTCGGTCACCTGTTCCAACGACCGAACAGACGGATCGGGGTGAAGTCGTGTATGCCCAATACCGACCATCGACGTTTCACTCTGATTGACAGATGAATGACGGCACGGCCCACAGAATCCCCCCACCCCAAGCAGTATGCTCGGGGCCTGAATCACGAGGATGCCCCATGTCCAGATTGACCCCCGCAAACTGGGCGAGGAACAGGATGGTGATGCCTTCGAAGAGAGCCGTTCCGTTCTGGTTGGCGGTTGCGCCTACCGTCAAGACGAAGTTGCTGATGCGGCGCGGGAGCCCGACTTCCTGCTCCGCCACCCGCAACGCCACGGGTAGCGTTGCGTTGCTACTGCTGGTGGAGAAGGCCGTCAGGATGACTTCGCGGAGTTGACGCATGAACTCCCACGGATTTCGCTTGGCGATTACC
>JBEIPT010000151.1:0-8579 GCA_040376895.1 Lysobacteraceae bacterium
AGCATCGAGAATCCCTTCCGGCGGACAACAACGCCCCACCCCGTCATTCCCGCGAAACCCGGATCATCCCTCCCACTCAACTTCCGCAACACCGCACCGAGGTTCCGAAACACCTTCCGCCCCGGTCATTTGCCGGTCACAATAGCCGGACATGAAGGGCAAACCGACCTCATTCGACATCGCCTACCGCGCCGGCGTTTCGCAGGCAACGGTGTCGCGTGCGTTGCGTGACAGCCCCTTGGTCAGCGAAGACACGCGCCGGAAGATCAAGGCAATCGCCAAGGAGATCAACTACAAGGTCGACAAACACGCCTCCAGCCTGCGCCGCCAGCAGGCAGAAACGCTGGCGGTACTGTTTTTCGAGGACCCTACTTCGGACGATTCCCTGATCAATCCGTTCTTCATGTCGATGCTGGCGTCGATCACGCGCAGTTGCGCCCGAGCCGGGTACGACTTGCTGATTTCGTTCCAGCAACTTTCCGACGATTGGCACGCCGACTATCAGGACAGCCACAAGGCCGACGGCCTGATCCTGCTGGGCTACGGCGACTACCTGACGTCCGAAAGCAAGCTTTCGAAACTCGCCGAACAGGGCACCCAGTTTGTTCGCTGGGGACCCAGTGTGCCGGGTCAGGCCGGGTTGACCGTCGGGTGTGACAACGTCCAGGGTGGTCGCCTGCTCACGGAACATCTGATCCGCCAGGGCCGTAAACGGATCGCGTTCATCGGCGATGCCTCGCTGCATTGCCCGGAATTCCTGGACCGCCACCGCGGTTACGTGGATGCACTGAAATCCGCTCGCCTCAAACCTTCGGCCGACTTGCTGGTCACCGCGGCCGATTCGACCGAACAGGTTGGCCACGCCGCGATGGCCACTTTGCTGGCGCGCGGCAAACCATTCGATGCGGTGTTTGCCGCGAGTGACCTGATCGCGATCGGTGCCATGCGCGCACTCGCCGAGCGTGGCCTGCGAGTGCCCGAGGACATCGCCGTCGTCGGTTTCGACGACATCCCGATGGCCAGTTTTGCGAATCCGCCGCTGACCACCGTATTGCAGGACACCCGTCAGGCAGGCGAGTTGCTGGTCGCCACCCTCATCAATCTGATCGAGAAGAAGAAGCCCGCCGAGAACGCCATGCTCCCGGCCCGCCTCGTCATCCGCCGTTCTTGTGGCGCATCGCCCGTCGCAACGTCGAGCGCAACGCCCGGTCGCTGACCGGCGCATCAAGCACGAATACCCGCAAACTGTGCGCAGGCACGTCGACATCGACCCGCCCGTTCACAGTCAGTGCCGCCGACTCATCCCCTGCCAATGCATCGCGCCATGCCCCCTCTTGCAGGAATCGTTTTAGCTTGAACGTGGTCGCCGAATCACCCTTGTTGAGCAGTACCAGCGCAGTCTGTGCCAAACCGTCATGCTGTAGAACCCGCAGGAACGCGGCGCGTTCATCTTTCAGTTCCAGATTGACCTGAAGACCGCGCTGTAGTGCCGGAGTGGCATTGCGCAGCTTGGCGACGCGCGCCAGATTGACGCGGATCGGGTGATTCATCGCATCACGAATGCCGTCGGTACCAAAGTAGTTGCGATTGCCGGCGTGTTCGGCCGTACCGCGCATGAAGCCCGACTCCGAGCCGTAATAGATCACCGGAATTCCGCGCGCCGTGAACAGCCAGTTGTGTGCGTCGATGAAGCCCTCGTCGCTGGCATCCAGACGCGCCATGTCGTGATTGTCGTAGAACGTCATCAGGTCATAGGGATTCGCGTAGGGACCACGCGTCAGGTAGAGCGGCTTGCGGAGCCGTTCGAAGCCGGCACCGGTGCGGCCGAATACTTCATCGAGCGCTTTCTTCAAGGGAAAGTCGAGCACACTGACGGCAGCCTGATCGGGCTGCGTGAAGGGTGCGATGTTTTTGGCCTCGTAATCGAATGCCTCGCCGAACATGAAGAAGCCCGGGTGCCTGGCGCGGATCCTTTGGGTGAACGTTTGCCAGAACGGCATGGGCACGTGCCGGATCGTGTCGATGCGGAACGCGGCAGCACCTTGGTCGATCCAGTGCAGGTAGGCATCCACGAAGTAGTTCACCATCGCCGGATTTCGCTCGTCGAAATTCGACAACTGCGCCAGATCCTTCTCGGCACGGAAGAACGAATGGAGCGGCACTTGCGCCGGTTTCAGATCCTCCGGTGCCAGATTCCCGTGATCGGCGATGAGTTTGCCGTCCCGGTCGTAGAGCTCGCCGAATCCGGGCTGGTCCGCCGGCATCGTGAACGATGGCGAACCGTGGTTGGCGACGATGTCCAGGACTGTCTTCAGCCCTCGCTCGCGCATCCGCGCGGTGAATTCCGGGAACCCGAGCTTGTCGCTCGGCAAGTGCTCGTCGACCTTGAAGAAGTTGACGCCCCAGTACCCGTGATATCCAGTCTTGCCGCGGTCGGTGAACATGCCACCCCAGACCACTGGATCCCCGCCCGTGAATGCCTCGTCCGGGTTATCGACGATCGGGGTGATCCAGACCGAACTGAAGCCCATCTCGCGAATGTAATTCGCATGATCGAGCACCCCGCGGAAATCGCCACCGAGATAACCAACGTTGTCGCTCTGGCCTTCGGGTGCGCCGGGCGTCGGTCGATCGAACGTGCGATGGATGCCGCCCTGATCGCGTTGATCGTTGCGGGTGTCGCCATTGACGAACCGATCGGTAAGTACGAAGTACACCGACTCCGAGGCAAACGGTTCAAGCGTGCCGTAGAACGATTCTTGCTCGGCAGCACATGTCGAGCCCGAAACCAGCACCAGCACCAGCATCAGCGATGCAACACGCAAACGGGTCATGCAGAAACTCCGGCCGGGCGCTGCTCGCGCACAAAATGAAGACACAGGCCAGCCAGGATCAAGCTGCCGCCGCTGATCATCATGGCGGTGATCGACTGGTTGTCGAACTGTTCGCGAATCACCGGACCGAGCGCGGTGGCCGCCAGGATTTGCGGCAGCACGATGAACATATTGAAGATGCCCATGTATCCACCCATCTTCTCGGGCGCGACCGATCCCGCCAGCAGCGCATACGGCATCGACAGAATGCTCGCCCACGAAACGCCGATCAGGCAGAACGATCCGATCAACAACCGTGGTTCGTCGATCACCGCCATCGACAGGAATCCGAGTCCGCCGAGCGTGAGCGAAACAAAGTGCACCAACCGGCAGTTCAGTGGCCGACGCGCCGCATAGAGACTCAGCAGCAATGCCACGAGCATCGACGATAAGCCGTAGTAACCCATGTAGGCACCGACCAGATCTGCCGCCGACTGGAAAGCACCGTTGGCCTCTGCAAATGCGGCTGCCTGGGCTGGAACGGCCAGATCGAACAGGGCCGGGTTCGGTGCCGGCGCATTGAAGACGCGTTCGGTCAGCGCCGGAGTGGCCATGCTCCACATCGAGAAGAATGCCAGCCACGAAAAGAACTGAACCACACCGATACGCTTCATCTGCGCCGGCATGTGGAGGATGTCGTGGATGATTTCGGCAACGAAATTCCGTCGGACCAACGTGGACGCCTGACCACTGTGCTGCTCTGGCGGGTATTCGCGCGTGGTGAACACGGTCACCAGGATCGACCCGATGAACACCGCTGCACCAATCGCGAAGGCAATCTGGACCGAAGCCGGCACCACACCGGGCGCCGCTTCATTCGACACGCCCATCTGGTTGACCAGCCACGGCAAACTGCTCGCGACCCAGGTCCCGATTCCGATGATCAGGGTTTGCAGCACGAAGCCGTAAGAACGCTGCTGCTCCGGCAGCTTGTCGGCAACCAGTGCACGAAATGGCTCCATGCTGATGTTGATCGACGCATCCAGAACCCAGAGCAGTCCAGCGGCCATCCAAAGAGTGGGCGAATGCGGCATGATCAACAAAGCGAGGGAACTGAGCACCGCGCCGACCAGAAAATACGGGCGTCGTCTACCGAGGATCGGGTGCCAGGTTCGGTCGCTGAGATAACCGATGATCGGCTGGACAAGCAAACCGGTGAGCGGCGCCGCGATCCACAGCAATGGCAGCGCGTCCTTTTCGGCGCCCAGCGTCTGGAAGATGCGCGACATGAATCCACCCTGCAGCGCAAAACCAAACTGGATTCCGAGGAATCCGAACGACATGTTCCAGATCTGCCAGAAGCTCAAGCTTGGACGGTGCAGTCCGCTTGCGGCCGATGGGGTATGGGCATTGGACATCGGGTGCTCCAGGTCAGCGACGGATCAGCCGGGACAGGCCGAGGATGAAGGCTACCGTCAACACCAGTGTGATGAACATCAGATGGATGTAGTGCAACGGCGACCACAGAAAAGTGAACACGGCATACAACACAGCGCCGAACAGCAGACCCCAGCGTGCCGCAAGCCCGAGCACCCGATCACCAAACACCACCGCCACCAGGAAAATCGCCAGCACCGGCATGGAATAGAGGCCGTTGAGCTTCTGCAACAGGTCGATGATGCTGCGGGCATCCGCGAACAGCGGCACCATCAGCACCGGCACGATCGTATAGACGACCGCGACCCATTGCCCGATCCGTTTCATGTTCGCCTGCGGGTTTACATATTTGACGTGCAGATCGCAGGTGTACAGTGCAGACGCCGAATTCAGTGTTGAGTTGAATGTCGACAGGACGGCCCCGAAGATCACCGCGGCGAAGGCGCCGGACAACCAGGGCGGCAGAACAGCGGCCACCAGTTTGCCGTAGGCCTGGTCACCGACCGGCCCGAACATCTTGTAGGCGATCAGCCCGGGGATGACCACCACAAACGGCAACACGATCTTGAATGCGGCGGCCGCGTAGATGCCTTTCTGCGCCTCACGCACCGAGCCCGCAGCCAGCGTGCGCTGGACGATCACCATGTTGGTCGCCCAGTAGAAGATATGGATGAACACCATGCCGGTCAGCAAGGTATGCCAGGGAATGTCGGAGGTATTGCCACCGAACAGTGCCATGCGATCGGCCGGGATACCGGAGAGGTCGAAGTCGACGGCCTTGAACGCAAACCACGTCACCAGCAGGCCCATGACCAGCAGACCGACGCCGTTGTAAGTGTCCGAAATGGCGATCGCCCGCAGACCGCCGAATGCGGCATAAAGAAAACCCGCGACGGCAAAGGCAATGGAGATTTCGACGATTGTCCAAGGCAGGTTGAACATGGACTTCATGAACACCGCGCCGGTGTAGAGCACCACCGGCAACAGGATGAACAGATACCCAAGCAGGAACAACAAGGACACGACACTGCGGATACCAGCGTCGCCGAATCGGCGTTCGAGCAGTTCCGTAGTGGTGGTGCACTGGTATCGGTAGTACATGGGCACAAGTACGTGGGCGAGCACCAACAGGCCGGCGACAGCCCCGAATTCCCACCAGGCCACGACCAGTGCCTGAGCGCCATTCATGCCCACGATCTGCTCGGCACTGATGTTCGTCAGCAGCAATGAGCCGGCCACGTAGGGCCAAGCAAGGCCACCCCCTGCAAGAAAATACTCCTTGGCGCCATCCGCGGCATGTACGGCACCTCGACACTTCCACCAGGTCATCACGGCGACCAGTGCTGTCAAGCCCACAAAAACGAGGGCTTGTATTCCAAAATCCTGCATGGCGCCCTCCCAGGCGAATGAATTCCGCATTCCGCAAACCAATTGACGCAAACTATCGCTGAGAGACGTGCCGATGGCATGAATACGTTTGCAGATGAGGGAGCGGAAACCGGCATTGGATTTAGGCTTTCGCCAGTCGGAGGACGCAAGGATTTGGTGATGAAACAAGTGGAAGGGAAACCATGGTGGCAGGGCGCGGTGATCTATCAGGTCTACCCGCGCAGTTTTCAGGACACCAACGGCGATGGCATCGGCGATCTGCCGGGCATCATCGCGCGCCTCGACTACATCCAGAGCCTCGGTGTCGATGCCATCTGGATTTCACCCTTCTTCAAATCGCCGATGGCCGATTTCGGCTACGACATCGCCGACTATCGCGACGTCGACCCCATGTTCGGCACGCTGGCTGACTTCGACCGCCTGATTGAACGGGCACATGCGCTGGGGCTGCGGATCATCATCGATCAGGTCCTCAGTCATACCTCGGCAGATCACCCGTGGTTTCTGGAGAGCCGCGAAAGTCGGGACAATGCCAAGGCCGACTGGTACGTCTGGGCTGACGCAAAACCGGACGGCTCACCGCCGAACAACTGGCTGAGCCTGTTCGGGGGTGTGGCGTGGCAATGGGAACCACGACGTTGCCAGTACTACCTGCACAATTTCCTGACCTCGCAGCCCGATCTCAATTTCCATCATGCGGATGTGCAGCAAGCCACGCTCGACAACGTTCAGTTCTGGCTGGATCGCGGCGTCGATGGGTTCCGGCTCGATGCCATCAATTTCTGCTTCCACGACCGGCAGCTGCGCGACAACCCCCCGAAGCCTGAGCACCTGCGCACCGGCCGAGGTTTCAGCCCCGACAATCCGTACGCATTCCAGTACCACCATTTCAACAACACGCAGCCCGAGAACCTGCCATTCCTTGAGCGGCTGCGTGGGCTGCTCGATCGTTATGATGCTCGGGTCAGCCTGGGTGAAATCTCTTCCGAGGATTCACTGGCAACCACCGCCGAGTACACCGAACGTGGCCGATTGCACATGGGCTACAGCTTCGAGTTGCTGACGGCAGATTCGAGCGCTGCGTACCTGTCCGACACCATCGGTCGTCTCGAATCCCAGTTGAAGAACGGCTGGCCATGTTGGGCCGTGTCGAACCACGATGTGGCGCGCGTGCGCACGCGCTGGGGTGGTGACCATGCATCGGACGACTTCGCCGTGTTGATCCAGATGCTTGTGCTGAGTCTGCGCGGCAGTGTCTGCATCTACCAAGGGGAAGAACTCGGGCTCGAAGAAGCCGAAGTGCCCTTCGAGTTGATGCAGGACCCCTATGGCATCACGTTCTGGCCTCGGTTCAAGGGTCGTGACGGCTGTCGCACACCGATGCCGTGGACAACCGAGACGGATGGCGGATTCACCAACGGCCATCCTTGGTTGCCCATCTTTGGCCCGCATCGCGAACATTCCGTCAGCACGCAGGAAGCGAATCCGCGCAGTGTGCTGAATCGCTTCCGGGCGTTCATGGCCTGGCGCAAACAACACCCTGCAATGGTGATAGGCAGCGTCGAGCTGTTGCCGACGGCCGAACCCGTGTTCGCTTTCCTGCGTCGTCAGGGGAGTGACGTAGTGCTGGCCGCATTCAATCTGGGCAACCACGCTGCCGAAGTGGCCCTGCCCTCACGCTTGCGTGGTGCTGGCGCGGCGTTTCCCGAAGCCACACATCAGATGTCCGAGACGGTCTTGCGACTGGCGCCTTTTCAGGCGCTGCTGTGGCCGATGACCGATGCGGTCGATCGCACGATACCGGCCGCGATCCAACACGTCGCCTGAGCTTTGGGTTCGGCCGGGGCGAATCGAGCCACGTCAAGGAACGGTGAAAAAATTCATCACGCAAGTTGTATCCCACGGTCACAAACATCGGCCTAGCCTCCAATCCACTTGGATTGGAGTTGCCATGAAATCGTTCCACCGCTTGACCTTGGCCCTTTCCCTGGCACTTGCTGCCACGTCCATCCGAGCTGACGACTGGAGCGGCCTCTACCTGGGCGGCGCTTACGGCGACGTCACCAGCCTCGGCGACGACGGCGGCACCATCGGGTTCGACACGAACCTCGACGGCAACTTCAACGACCCGATCAATACTTCGGCTGGCGCCGACGCATTCTCGCCAGGTTTCTGCTCGGGCGTTGCCATCGATCGCACGCCGGCCGATGGCTGCCTCGAAAACGAGGGAGACAATGAGTGGTCCGCGCGCCTCGGTTATGACTGGCAGAGCGGCATTTGGGTCTATGGTGCGCTGATCGAATACGCCGAACCGGATGCCTTTGACTCTGTCTCGGCTTTCAGCATCACGCCGGCCCGTTACACCATGGTGCGCGAAGTGGACGATTTCATGTCGATCCGCGGCCGCATGGGCTTCACGATCGCCGAAGAGCAAGGCCTGCTGTACGCCACGGCCGGTATTGGCCGCGCCAGCATCACCGACTCGTTCCTGACCAGCAACACCGTCAACACATTCGTGCTGAGCGGTGACGACAGCGCGGACCTGATGCAATTCGGCTTGGGCTACGAGCACCGGTTCGGTGGGCAGTTCACCCTGGGCCTGGAGTACCTGATGACACAGATCGACAGCAGCGAACCCACTGTCCGTGTGCAAGGGCCTGCCCCGGCCACCAATCCGTTCATCCTGGTCAATCCGGACGGAACCGACTTTGCGTTCTCGGACGACGATCTGGAAATCGACACGGTGCGCCTCACGCTTGGCTATCGTTTCTGATCAATGGCATCTGCAACTCTTTTCCCGTGAAACGGGGAGAAGGTGGCCGAAGGCCGGATGAGCTTCGCTGGTGCGAGGTCTGGCTAGTCGCCAGCGTCCCCTCATCTGCCTTCGGCATCTTCTCCCGCAAGCGGGAGAAGAACCACCTGCGAATCAACGTCGAACAT